>JBAUNU010000271.1:0-8311 GCA_049579405.1 Methylocella sp. | reverse complement strand
TCCAACGCCTTCCATGCTTCATCCGACAGCCAGAATAAACTCCTTGCCATGCCTCTGCCTCCAGCGACTCAAATCATGGCAAAAATATATCATGGAATCAATGCTCTGTATGGGTTCTCAACCTAGTCTAGCGGCGGTCCCAAAGGACGCCCAATGAGCAAACGCCGCGAGCAGAACCGTCCGTGAAAATTCGCAAGCCGCCCCATCGGCCAGCGGCGTACGCTTAGAGGGGGTTCGACCTTAGCGCTTAACGCGCTCACGAACGACCGCTGCTGGTCGATACTGTTGAAAGACTCAATTTATTGCCGCGATCACAATTCTTGAGGCAGCAGGTGGGCTTCAAGAAGAAAGCGCTAGGGTTCGGCAGAAAGGCTGACTTTTTAGTGTGCGGCGGCCGTAGCGAATTGGCGAATGGCAACGCGTGGCGCTATCGGCCCTACATGACCAAAGTCCGATTTTCTGACGTCGCTCATTTTCCGAGTTTTTCAACAGTATCGGTCATAAGTAGAAACTCAAACTGAACTGCTATCGGCTTCCCCCGGCGGATGGATTCCGAAAAACGCTCAAAATCGGAGAGTCGATAGACGGACATCGCGACATCGCTTCCGCCGCCATTGCCACCAGCATTGTACATCAATAGTTTGTACATTATAATAAACACTCGCCAACCGCTGTTAATTGGATTATATACGGACGGAACCCGATGTTCCGCGAGCCATAAGTCATGCCCAAGGTTATTTCCGCAAACCGCCTCGCCGATGGAATCGTCGTCTATGCCGGCCGGGACGGTTGCTGGTCCGAGCGGCTAACCCAGGCGAAAATTTTTGCAAGCAAGGCCGAAGCGGAGGCCGGACTTCTCATTGCCCAGAATGACGCGAAGCGAAATCTTGTCGTCGAACCTGTCGTGGTCGAGGTCGCCGAGGATGCAGGGGGACTGCGCGCCGTAACATTACGGGAAATTATTCGCGCGCGGGGTCCGACGATCGATTTCTTGCCGCGCACACAGGCCTTTGCGCACGGCGCGGACACACCGCCAGCAAACACGGCCAAGCAAGCCACGAAAGCGGTTTTGCGGATTCCGCGCTTGGCAACCACGCGAGAGCATGACCCTAGAGAGCATGAACTCATGGTTGCGGCGGCCCTTCCGGAGGAGATCGCGCGATGAACCAACACACAGAAAGGAGGAGCGCTTCAATTTGAAATGCTCGGAGTAGGAGTATTGGACACGATTTCCGCGGGAGCGCAGCTGACATGTATCGTTACGATGAATTCGACAAAAACTTTGTCGCCGCGCGCGTGGCGCAATTTCGCGACCAGGTGGCGCGACGCCTCTCCGGCGAATTGGACGAGGACCAATTCCGGCCGCTTCGCCTGATGAATGGCGTGTATCTTCAATTGCATGCCTATATGCTTCGCATCGCCATCCCCTATGGCACCTTGTCGCCGCGGCAGTTGCGCAAGCTCGCCTTCATCGCGCGGCGCTACGATAAGGGCTACGGCCATTTCACGACGCGCCAAAACATTCAGTTTAACTGGCCGGCGCTCAAGGATTGCCCCGATATTCTAAATGAGCTTGCCGAAGTCGAGATGCACGCGATCCAAACCTCTGGCAATTGCATCCGCAACGTCACGGCCGATCAATTTGCCGGCGCGGCCGCCGATGAAATCGAGGATCCGCGCCCCTACGCCGAAATTCTGCGGCAATGGTCGTCGCTACATCCCGAATACTCTTTTCTTCCGCGAAAATTCAAGATCGCGGTCAATGGCGCCGCCAAGGATCGTGCCGCGATAAGAGTGCACGACATCGGCTATCAGATTGTCAAGAATGCCGGCGGCGAGGTGGGCTTTGCCGTCTACGTTGGCGGCGGCCTGGGCCGCACCCCCTTGGTCGGGCATAAGATCCGCGATTTCTTGCCGAAGGCCGATCTCCTCGCCTACACCAATGCAATTCTCCGGATCTACAATCTCGAAGGACGGCGCGACAACAAATTCAAGGCGCGTATAAAAATTCTCGTCCACGAGAAAGGCGCGGACGTCATTCGCGCCGAGGTGGAGGCCGAGTTCGCCAATCATCGCGATGACGCGCTGGCCCTGCCGCAACCAGAAATCGATCGCATCCGCGCCTATTTCGCGCCGCCGGAGTTGCCCGCGCGCGCGACAACTTCCATCGCGTTCGAAAAACGAAAGGCAAATGATTTCGGTTTCGCGCGTTTCGTGGCGCAAAACGTGGTGGCGCACAAAACGCCGGGCTATGGGATCGTCACGGTCTCCTTGAAGCCCATCGGCGGCATTCCAGGTGACGCCAGCGCCGAGTCCATGGAAACGATCGCCGGTCTAGCCGAGGCATTTTCGCAAGACGAGATCCGCGTCGCGCATGAGCAGAACCTCGTCCTGCCCCATGTCGCGCTCGATGATTTGCCGGCAGTGTTCGACCGGCTTGCCGGGCAAGGCCTCGCCACCGCGAATGCCGGCCTCGTGACCGACATTATTTCCTGTCCCGGGCTTGATTATTGCGGCCTGGCGACTGCCCGCTCGATCCCCGTCGCGCAGCGGATTTCCGAACGGTTTGGCAATGGCGCGCTGGCGCGGGAAATTGGCGAGCTCAAGATCAATATATCGGGCTGCATCAATGCCTGCGGGCATCACCATGTCGGCCATATCGGTATTCTCGGCCTAGAGAAGGCAGGCTCCGAGGCCTACCAGATCACCCTTGGCGGTTCCGCCGACGCGACGTGCAATGTCGGCGCGATCACCGGGCGGAGCTTCTCTTCCGACGAGGTCGTCGACGCGATCGAGACGGTCGTCGATACCTATTTGAAGCTCCGCGCCGGCGCGGCGGAGGATTTTCTCGCGGCCTACCGGCGGATCGGAATGGAGCCGTTCAAGGAGGCTCTTTATGGCCGCGAATGAGGCTGCCATCTTCGCCGATACGGATAGCGCCGCGCGGCTCGGCGCCAAATTCGCCGGCATGGACACGCACGAACTGATGCGCCTCGTGATCGAGGATCTGTTCCGTGGCCGGATAGCGCTTGTCTCGAGTTTCGGCGCGGATTCCGCCGTGTTGCTCCATATGGCGGCACAAATCGACAAGACCACGCCGGTGCTGTTTATTGACACCCAGGTTTTGTTCGCGGAGACCCTCGCCTATCGTGACGAACTCGTGGCGCATCTGAGCCTTTCGAATGTGATCACCATCGGGCCAAAGCCCGCCCTGCTTGCGGCGGAGGATCCGGAAAACTTCCTGTGGGCAAGCAATCCCGGCCGCTGTTGTGAAATCCGCAAGGTGTTGCCGCTGGCGGAAGCGCTCGAAGGCTATGACGCCTGGATCTCCGGCCGCAAGCGGTTTCAGGCGCCCACGCGCAACGGCCTCGCCTTGTTCGAGTCCGAAGGCGGCCGCATAAAAATCAATCCGCTCGCCCACTGGCCGGCGGTCAAAATTCGAGACTATCTCGACGCCTTCGACTTGCCGCGTCACCCGCTCGTCGCCAAAAACTATTTTTCGATTGGGTGCATCCCCTGCACCTCGCCCGTAAGGCCTGGCGAAGACCCGCGCGCGGGGCGCTGGCGCGGGAGCAGCAAAGTCGAATGCGGGCTTCATACGCTGCCACTCTACGCCGGTTTGGACATTTGAAAATGCCGATATTCAAAGGCGATGGTTTCGCGCCGGACGACTGGCGCAATTTGGCGCAAGAAGAAGGCGTTCCGCCGGATGGCAAGGTCATCCTGACGCTGGCGCAATGGCAAAGAGCCAGCGCCAGTCCGCAAACCGGCACTATGCCGCTTGGCCTGCTCATTGAGCCGGGGCAGGACGTACGAACAATCGCGCCGGACCTTGCCCGCTTCGCGCTTGTTGCGGTCGCCTTTCCAAAATTCACCGATGGGCGCGGCTACTCGCTCGCGCACCAGCTTCGCAGCAACTTTGGTTTTGCGGGTGAATTACGGGCGACCGGCGAGATTCTGTTCGATCAGCTGCAATTGCTCGCGCGCTGCGGCTTCGACAGTTTCGAAATCAGCGATAGCGCCACGGTCCGCCTTCTCGAAGCAGGCCGAAGGCCTGGCCTCAGGATTTTCTATCAGCCGGGCCTCGGGCCCGAGATCCCGGAGCGTACAAGACGATTGGCCCGCCGCGCCGTATCCTGAAGCCAAGAGCATGGTTCGTTTGAGGACACGCGCACAATCTTCGCGGCTTCGGATTTCCGAGACGCCGAGGAAGGCCGCCTTTGACCGGAAGGGGCTTCTCGAACTCGCGGGCGCCCGGATCCCCCAGCCGTTATTGGATAATTGGCTCGAGAATATGCTGAAGACCTGCCAAGATCGGCTGGTCCGAACCGCTCATTGCCTGCCGGAGGGCTTGTTTTTCTTGTTCCCCCCCGATCTTCTCGAATTCACGAACCGCACGAGCCGTGAAGGCGCCGATTGACAACCCATTTGCGACGGCGGTGACCCAGACCTTGCCCGCGAAACCGGACCCCATCGATGCGACGGCGGCCTGGGCAACCTTTTCATGCGAACACGTGTGAATTATTTCAGCGATCAAACACATGACACCCTCGCTTAGCGGGCCGAACGGCGTTGGAAACGGGTCGAAAGGCGGCATTCCAAACGGCCACGCAATATCCATGCCGCCGCTCGGACGAGCGCCGCGATCTTTAGTGAAAAGTAATCTAAAGCGCTGCGTCACCACATCCGCCAATCTAGATGATAATTCTAACGCGATGATGACGTCAACAGAAATATCTCATGTTGCTTTGCAATATTACGCCTGATTTAAGTTTTGCATATGCTCAATTGCTTGTGAGATTTCTTAATGAAAGCCATTTTAAACAGCGTAAAGAATACGACTCTCACCGTGCTCCGGCATGACAATGATGTCGAAGCAGAGAGCAAAACCAGATATAAAGTACTTCGTGCTGTGAAATCCAAGGAAACAATTTCGATTCTGAAAAGAGCCTTTTGATTTCCGATTAGTTCCGAGGCGGCGGCGGAAACCCGGCGCCGCCGACCGGTCGTCGGCGGACCTCCTCCCCCAATGAACAGCGAGGGAAAAAGTTCCGCGGCGGTTCTACGAATTAACAAAGGTTTGACGTAAATTGTCAAGGGAGTGGCGCATGTGAGACGGCTTTGGATCACCGCGGCCGAGAGATTTGAGATACGCGGCTGGGATGGGCGTCCGGCAAGGGCGCCGTGTGGCCTGTGATAGTTAAATCGGCAATCGAAAGCGTCGAGATAGGCCATTTCAGCGTCCATTGCCTTGCGCAGGCGGGGTGGCCACCGGCACTTAAAACTCTCCCTCAACCTGCTCGCTGTCCAGCGGATCGACGACACCGTCGATCCGATTTGCCTCGAGCAGGTTTTCGGAGGTGAGTTCCCCGCGCAGCGGACGCAGGCGCTGTTGGGTTGTCGCAATCTCATCCTCGCGCCGCAGGAGCGCCGCCCGCGCCTCGGCCACGCTGACCTCCCGAAAGCGGCACGTCTCGCCCGGACGCATCTGCGCGAGCCTGCCAATGTCGGCGCGAGCGACATGGCCGAGTTTTGGATAACCGCCGGTCGGCTGCCGATCGGCCATTAGGATAAGCGGCTTCTTATCGCCGGCGATTTGGATCGCGCCGAGCGCAATGGCATCCGACACGATATCGTAGCCCCCGGCGTGCGCGATGTCCGGCCCTGTGAGCCGATAGGCCATGCGGTCGGCCATCGGTGTTAGCGTGAACTGCCCTTCGAAGAAGGCGCTAAGAGTCTCCGCCGCGAAATAATCGTCTTGCGGGCCAAGCACGATACGGAAAGGATCGGAATCGCGGGCAAGCCATGGCGCGTCGATCGTTGCCTCGAAGCTTGCGCCGGCCAGCCTACTTGTTGATGCGGCGGGCAAGACATCGCCGGCCCGCAGCATTCGCCCCTCTATCCCGCCCATCGCCGAGCGCGTATGGGTCGCGCGGCTGCCCATCGTAACTGGCGTCTCGAAGCCGCCTTCGACCGCGAGATAAGCAAAGGCGCCGGAATCGCCAGCCCGCGCCGCCAGGGTTTTGCCGGGCTCCAAGAGGACCCGAGCCGCCTTTGGCAGCAGCGCACCATCGCGCCGCCAGAGAAAAGCCCCGCCCGCGAAGGCGAGGGCGAACGGCGCGCATTCGCAGATGACTTCGAGGCCACCAACCGAGACTTCGACAGCGGCCGCGCGGTCGTTGCCAAGGGCAGAATTGGCGGTCTGGAAGGCGGCCCAGTCCATGGGTCCCGCCGGGGTCACGCCATAACGCTGATAGCCGTGGCGCCCGCCGTCCTGAATGGTCGCGCCCGGACCGGCGCGCAGCACGCGCAGGCGCCCCCGCATGTCAGGTCTCATCCAAAAATTTGTGGTGCGCGCAAAATTCTCCGGCCTCGACGGCCGTGGTCATGGCATCGAAGGCGGCGTGATCGATTCGTTCGAAGCAAAGCTCGTCGCCGATGCCGGCAAGAAAAATTTGGCGGCGCCGGGGATCGAACGTCTTGACCGGCGTGCGGCCGATCCCGTACCAGCCGGTCGGCATGGCGCAGCTGGCGATGAGCGCCTGGCCGCCGGCAATCAACAACGATCCGGGCGGCACCGGGGCCCGTGGCACGGCGCGGCGCGGGATTTTAAGTTCTTCCGGCAGGCCGCCGAGAAACGTGAATCCCGGCGCAAAACCATACATGTAGACACGGTAGCGCGCGCCGAGATGCAGGCCGATGATTCGCGCGGGGGACATACCCGAGAGTGCCGCGACCTCGGCGATATCCTCTCCGTGCGGCGGGTCGTAACAGGCAGGGATGCGCCAGAGATGCCGCCGCATCCGCGGCGGAGCCGATGCGTAATCGAGCCCGGCGAGGGCGTCGGCGAGCGTCTCTGTCGTCAATCGGCGCGGATCGAAATGGATCATGAGCGAACGATAGGTCGGCACCGTCTCGGTCACACCTTCAATGTCCGCTCGTTGGATTGCGGCATCAAATGCCATGACAAGATCGTGGATCTTGGGATCGATGGTGTCGCCGAATTCGACAACGAGCGCCGACTCTCCGGCGGGCAGATAGCGCGGCTTGGAGAAATTTGTCATGCCGGAGCCTCTTCAAACCGGCGCGAAAGGCGCGAGCGCGATCCCGGCTTTCTCAAGACGCGCGCGCACCGCCTTCGCCATGGCGACCGCATTCGGGCTATCGCCGTGCACACAGATGCTATCGATGGCGGTAGCCAAGCGCTTGCCGGAAGTTGTGATGATGGCTCCTTCCGAAACCATGGCGACGACGCGCGCGGCGGCATCTCCGGCGTCGTGCAGCACCGCGCCGGGGGACGACCTTGCGACGAGAAGGCCCGCGTCCGTATAGGCGCGATCGGCGTAGATTTCGCGGGCGACCGCAAGTCCGTACGCAAGGCCCGCCGTTTCCAATTTCGTCCCGGCGGGAGCGAGGAAGCCGAGGCGAGGCTCGACCGCTTTGACCGCGCGCGCAATGGCATTAGCGATCGTTTCGTCCTCCGCCGCGATATTGCTCAGGGCGCCATGGATCTTCACATAGGCGAGCCTCGCCCCGGCATAAGCGGCAAGCGCGCTCGCGGCGCCGATCTGATAGGCGACGAGCCGCTCGATTTCTCCCGCCGTGAACGGCAATCCGCGGCGTCCGAACCCCCAGAGATCGGGAAATCCCGGGTGAGCGCCAATCGCGACTCCCTTGGCCTTTGCCGCCTTAAAAGTCTTTGCCATGATCTCCGGATCGCCGGCATGAAAGCCGCAGGCGACATTGACGCTCGTGACAATATCAAGCATGGCGGCGTCGTCGCCGATCCGGTAGGCGCCGAACCCTTCGCCGCAATCGCAATTCAAATCGACGCTGCGCATGGCTTCGTGCCTTTATGGCGGCGAAAGTCTCACGGCTGGCCCCCGTGCCTCGCCCGGTTGCTGAGACGGGGTGAGCACGAAATCCTCGCGGCGGTAGCCTTGCGCATAAAGCAGCGCGGTCAGATCGCCGTGATCGATCCGCGCATCGGCGGCGGCCGCGACCTTGGGTTTGGCATGAAAGGCAACGCCGAGCCCCGCGGCTTCCAGCATCGGGAGATCGTTGGCGCCGTCGCCAACCGCAAGAGTCTCCCCGGCGGAGAGGCCATGCTTGTCGCGCAGGTGCTCCAACGCCGCGAGCTTGGCGCCCTTGCCGAGGACAGGCTCCGCGACAAGCCCGCAAAGCCTACCATCCTCGCTGAAAAGAACCTCGTTCGCCTGATGTTCGTGAAAGCCGATCCTTTCCGCGACGACGGATGTAAAGACCGAGAACCCGCCGGAAACGAGCACGGTATGCGCTCCATTGGCCCGCA
>JBAUNU010000270.1:0-8003 GCA_049579405.1 Methylocella sp. | reverse complement strand
GGACGAGGCGCGGACGATAAAGGCGGCGGTGAAGATACCCGTGATCTCGACGGGTGGTTGGCAGTCCGCCGCCAAGATCCGCGACGCCATCAATTCCGGCGATTGCGACGGCGTCGCGATCGCCCGTTCGTTGATCGCGAACCCCGATTTGTTGCGGTTTTGGGCAGCCGGCGACGATCTGCCGCCGCGGCCGTGCACCTATTGCAATCGCTGTCTCCTGAATGCGCCGAAGAATCCACTGGGTTGCTACGAGCCCCTGCGTTTCCCGGATCACGAAACGATGGTCGCGCAATTGATGACGGTCTACAACACGCACCCGGAACTTCGTGTGCCGCAACCGGCCGAGGTTTTTCCATGAGCCGTGAACTTCCGATCACGGCCGTTCAAGAAGCGCTGCGCCGGCGCTGGCGTCTTTGGACCCCTGTCTATTTGCTGTTGGCACTTGTTTTTCTCATCGGTCTGGTCAGCACCGCGCTCGGGCTGATCGTGCTCTCGCGCGTTTCGCAGAATCACACCCCCCGCTATGCCGATATTGTCGAGCACTTCAAATACGGTTCGATCGGCGCGGAGCAAAATAGCGGGATCCCCTACCGCGTCTGGCGTGCCCTCCCGCGGCTCTTTCCGGAGGCCTTCGAACAACGCGACGACTATGCCGCATTTGGCTTTTTGTATGAGAACGACGCCGATGACCGGCCGAGAGATCTGCCGATCGGGATCGCGCGGCGCGTCTATCGCGGTGTCGAAGTTGTCTGGTTCAATTGCGCCACATGTCATACCGGCACTGTCACCGTGCCGAATCACTCCGCAAGGCTTGTGGTTCCGGCGATGCCGTCCAATAACCTGGATTTGTATCGCTTCATCCGGTTTTTGCTCGATTCCGCCGCGGATGAGCGCCTCTCGCCCGACATTTTGATCCCAGCCATCAACCAGACCGGACCAAAACTCGGGCGCATCGAAGAGACGATCTACCGCTGGGTCGTGATTCCAGCGTTACGCGAAGGCCTGGTGATGCGCCGGTCGCGGCTGTTGCCGCTGCTCGAGAAGCAGCCGCCGTGGGGCCCCGGCCGTGTTGATACTTTCGGTCCGTACAAGCGGATACAAGCGAACATGCCGATGAATTCACTGCTGCCCGGGGAGCTCATCGGGACGGCGGACTTCCCATCAATTTTTTTGCAGGGTCCGCGCGAAGGCATGCATTTGCATTGGGACGGCAACAACACGTCGCTGGCCGAGCGCAATCTCTCGGCGGCTCTCGGCGCAGGCGTCACTTCGGAGTCGGTCGACCACGCCGCCATCGAGCGTGTCGCAGACTGGCTGAAGAGCCTGCGGCCGCCTCCGAGCCCCTATCGGACTGACGCCGCGGCAGTCGCGCGGGGACGCGACACCTACATGATGCATGGTTGCGTGGGCTGCCATGGATATCAGGATGTCCAGGGCTACGTATTCAAGGGCGAGAAACTCGGGCAGGTCGAACTCAATTACGACCCCAAAATCGAGCCCGCCAAGCAACTTGGAACCGACCCTCGCCGGCTCGACTCCTACACAGAACGCCTACGCGACTTTCAGCTGGCCTATCTCTTCAAGGGCACAAAATATCAGTTCAAGTCGTTTGAGAAGACTTTCGGCTATGCCAACCTCCCGCTTGACGGGCTATGGCTGCGCGCTCCTTATCTGCATAATGGCTCCGTCCCGACGCTGGCGGATCTGCTGGAACCGCCGGAAAAGCGGCCGGCAAAATTCCTGCGCGGAATCGACACTCTCGATCCCGGTCGCGGCGGATTTGCCGCTCCGGCATGCGATTCAATGTCCGCGCAGGCAAAGACTTTCTGCTTCGACACCAGCCTGCCGGGAAATAACAACACGGGCCACCGTTACGGCACGAACCTTTCCCCCGCCGAGAAAACTGACCTGTTGGCTTATCTCCTCACATTCTGAGCCCTGGAGGCGTGCCATGAACCAAGCCCAGACGCTGTCCTGGACTCAAACCCAGAACACGAGCCGTCTTCGAACCTACCGGGTGCTGTTCCTCATCAGCATTCTCGGAAACCTGGTGGTCTGCTTCTGGGTCCTGTTCGATCCAGCCGGCTTCACGCGTTTTTTTCATCAGCCGGATCCGTTCCCGGAGGCTTGGCCGCGAATCTGGGGTGCAACCTTGCTTGGCTTGCATGTTTTATATGTGCCGGGCCTACTCAATCCATTGTTCTACCGCTGGCCCAACTGGGCGAGCATCGCGATCAAATTATTCATGCCAATCCTGTACCTGTCCTCCGGACTCTACTTCTTCCCATTCGCCGTTTGGGATTTCAGCTTCGGCGTCATCCTGCTGATCGCTTACTATAAACTGATATTGTCGGATCTCCAGCGGGAGCCGTAGCGCCGCTTCCGGGTACGCGGATATCCAGGGCACGCTTTTGGGCGCAAAAGGAGCCTATGATGGCAAGCTATTTACAACGCTACGATGCGGCGCCGGTGGCCGAGCGGTGGCCACTTGTTCGCGGCTGGATGCATCAGGAGCCGCTGGCGTTCTATGCCGAGCTCCGCCAGCATCGACCCATTCTCGTCATGCCGGAGGTGACGCTCGCGACCCGATTCGACGACTGCACCGAGATCCTCCGCCGGCATGAGCTGTTCAGCGTCGCGCTTTATAAGCCCAAACAGGGCGATTACTTCATGGCCCAGGACGATACGGCGGTGCATTGGCGCGAAAAATCGATCATGCGCGCCATTCTCGATCGCGAGGACATTCCGGCGATCCGCGCTTATGTGGCGAACAAGGCGGCCGGGCTTTTGGCGGCGGCGGGCGGCACGATGGAGGCGGTGTCGGGCCTTACCCGCGCCGTGCCCTTGGCCCTTGTTCAGGACTGGTTCGGGTTCGCCCATAGCGATCCGGCGAAATTGTGCAAATGGTCCTACTGGAGCCAGATCGACACGTTCTGGAACCAGCCCTTTGACTCAATCGCCTGGCCCGATCCAAGCAAGATCGTCGCCGAGCGCGAAGCCGCGAGCAAGGAAATGGTCGTCTACTTGGTCGAGCTGGTTGCGCTCCGGGAGGGCGAACTCAAGATTGGGCTGGGTGGTCACGATCCGGTCACCCGGCTGTTGGAGTTGCATTCCTCCAAGGCGCTGAAATTCGACCTGAAGCGGGTTGTGGAGAACGTCGCCGGATTGCTGATTGGCGCGGTCGAGACGACCTCGCATGCCGCGGTCAATGTGCTCGACTTCTTGATGCAGCGCCCCGACGACCTCGCCAAGGCCCGCGCCGCCGCGCTCGGCGATGATCCTGCCGCCGTCGACGGCTTCGCGTTCGAAGCGCTGCGGTTCAAGCCGGCGTTTCCCTATTTCTTTCGGACCTGCGAGCAGGATACCGTCCTGGGGCGGGGCGAAGCCTACGAAACCCGCATCCCCAAAGGCGCCACGGTCCTCGCCGTCACCCATTCGGGCATGTTCGATCCGAAAGCGTTGTCCAGCCCCGACGATTTTAGTCCGGACCGGGGAATGGGCAATCAATTTCATTTCGGCCTCGGGCTGCATGAATGCCTTGGCGTGGCTATCGGAGGGGTGATGATCCCGGAGATTGTCCGGCAAAGCCTGCGGCTGAACGGCCTCAACGCAGGACCCGTTGATTGCAAAGGGGGACCGGTGCCGGAATCCTGGCAGTGGCGCTGGAATTGAACCGACCCACCGCCACTTGGTCCTGACTGCGATTCTCGACCTTCCTGCGATTTAAGGGACACTGGAATATGCGGCTTGGCGCATCGCGTGGGTGCCGGCGCGGGACACGGCAATGATGCTGGATTGGTGCGGGACATCTTGTTGATAACAAAAATCATTCGAATGATCAAACATCGAACGTTGGCAAACCGCCATGGGGAGGACTCAAGATGAGGAAACAAAGCTTATTCCTTGCGTTTCTGCTCACAGGCTACCTCGCGCCGGTATTCCCGTCGATGAGCGATGAAATCGTCAATGTCGAGCAAGGCTGGAGCCCCGCCGACAAAGCGGCATGGTATACGACAACACAGGGATCGCGGCTCTTGCCGTTGAGCTGGCTGCGGGCTCTTGAGCAGCCGGATTCCGATGAACTCTTTCTAGCGCCCGAACATATGGCATCGTTCAACTATCTTCCCGGTCCGGGCGCATCGGATTTACCGATCGGCTTTACGATCGATGATCAAGATGATTCCCGTCTATCCGCCACCAAGCTGCGTTGGAAAGGGGGGCAATCCTCGACAGAGCCATGGGCGGGGATGAACTGTTCAGCCTGCCATTCGAACGAAATCACCTACAACGGCAAGCGGATGCGCGTCGAGGGCGCGCCAACGCTCGCAGATTTTCAGTCTTTCCGGGCGGCGCTCGATAAAGCGTTGGATCAGACGTGGCTCGACGACCAAAAATTCGCACGGTTCGCCAAGAAGATTCTTGGCGACGGTAATCAGGACTCAGAGAAACTGCGCGGCGAATTGGCTAAGCTTGTAGACGCCGAGACGAAACTCGGCTCGGCCAATGCAACGCCGTTGCGTTACGGGTTTGGGCGCCTCGACGCCATTGGAAATATTTTTAATAAGGTCGCGACGATCGTGAGCGCGCCCGGTCAGACCTTTCACGCCTCCGACGCTCCGGTCAGTTATCCTTTCTTGTGGAACATCCCTCAATTGAACGCGGTTCAATGGAATGCATCGGCGCCCAATGGGCCGGTTGTCGGCGGCGTCGCCCTCGGCGCCTTGGGCCGCAACTCCGGCGAAGTGATCGGCGTTTTCGGCGACGTGCAGATCGAACTCTGGCCCTTGGCGTTGCTTCGGCCGGGATACATGTCGAGTATCAACATGGCCAACCTTGAGCAGCTGGAACAGCTGGTGCGCCGGCTCAAACCGCCAGCTTGGCCAAGCGTGTTTCCTGCAATTGATGAAACCAAACGCGTGGCGGGACAGCGGCTCTTCACGGACCATTGTGCAAAATGTCACTCCCATCTCGACCGCGAGGACCTTGCGACACCTGTCACGGTCGGCACGACTTTGCTGAAAGGACCCGAGCGCATCGGAACCGATCCGTGGATGGCCTGCAACGCCTATGCAAACAGTGCACGCACGGGATCTATGATACTAACCCCGAAAGGTTATCTCGTCTTGCCCGGAGAAAAGCCGGTAATTCTCGGCTCGACGGCGCCTGAATTTGATATGCTTTCGACGGCTGTCATAGGCTCCATCGTCGGCTACGCTGGAAAATACAAGGACCTCGTCAATAAGGTAGTTGCGAAGGAACTGTTTGATCGTAAGTCGACGCCGCACATCGCTCTTGCGCCACAAATTAAACTGAGTAATCTGGTGCCCGAGATTTTGCCCGCCACCGTTGCTCCAGATAAGGTCGCGCAGCTGAAGCAGTGTCTCGCTGACGAAAGTCCCATCCTCGGCTACAAATTCCGCCCGCTGACCGGCATCTGGGCGACCGCGCCATATCTGCACAATGGTTCGGTTCCAACCCTCTATGATTTGCTGCTGCCGCCGAGCGACCGTCCCAAGAGCTTTTATGTCGGGACACGGGAATTCGATCCCGTGAAAGTTGGCTTCAAGACGGAGCAATCGGCTGACAACAACTTCCTGTTTCAGGTGTTCGACGATCAAGGAAAGCCGATCCAGGGAAACCTCAATTCCGGTCACGATTACAACAACGCCGGCCTGTCGGAGGCCGACCGAGAAGCGCTCGTCGAATATATGAAGGGTCTGTGAGCTTTATCGAGGTGACATATTGTATACCCGGACTCATTGAGCATCCGGAAAAAACCGCTTGCGTGGCCAGAATTGGATTCTGATGGCCCCCAACATGGTTCCTCAATGCCTGCCTTCGGAGAGTGGATGCGATGGGTGACGTGCGTCGCCACGCCGATTTTGTTGGCGAACGTAGGTGATCACCGCTTCCGGGCGTTCAGCCTTGACCCTAAGCGCGGCGATGAGCGCATCTTCGGCGTCCACGGCGATGCGGTCCGCCTTCCCTTTCAGTCTAAGCCCGACGGTGAATTGCACTGGCACGTCTCCTCTGCCCAATACTATGGGCCCAGTCGTTCGTCGATGTCCAGCCCACGCGTAGCGAACAAGGCTTGTTGCGCGGTGACTGCTGCCAGCGTCATCAAGAGGTCGCCGTTGTTCGGGCAAGCCGCGTCACCTTCAACACGTTACCTGGCTTCCTTTTGATCGGGAGCACGCTGAAGCTGTGAGCCGGTCGCTCTTGGCCCCGCTCGCTAACTCCCGAATTAACTCCTTGCATCCGGCCCTGGTCAGTTGGCGCACTTGTCATCAAATAGTGCTTCCGCACTCACGATATTCCTCGGCGCCGCCCCGGAGTCGGTGGCCAAGACCCGCGACTGTGGCGAGGAGCAGTCCCACAGTAGCCGCGAAACTGGTGACTTTGTGCAAGAAGAACCCTTCCGAAACGCCGCTCTTTGCCGGAGTAAAGCAGAGCCGGTCTGGATTTCCACGTCGGTTACTGAAGAGTCGAGCCCAGGCTTGAAAGAGCATTGGGCCAGGGGCGGAGCCGAGACCCCTGTTCGGTTTAGTAATGTGACAGGGCCTTCTCGCAGGATAAGGCTTCGCACGCAGTTGGAAAGCTTAAATCTTAAGTATTAGCCGATAGACTGATGGACAGTCATAGTCACCCTCTGTCGCGCCTGGATCTCAGCGGGACGGCCACGCGGGCCTCGCGTGCTGTGCCGACTCTTGCGCCTGCTCAGTGCGCTCGGGGCTAGCTGCTGGAGAGAAGTGACCGGCACAGCCGCAGCGGGCACGGCGGTGACGGCATATTATTGAGGGTTAAGGCTCTCTCAACTTCCGGCCGGGGAGAACCAAGTCTAATTTAGCCAATGCTTTGAGTAAGTGATTGCTGTACGGCAAGCGCCCAACAAATGCCTCGGTGCGCATGGGCTCGAGAGCCCACGCAAATAAAAGCACCGCCAGCGTCAATAGCGGCACGGCAATCCAAATCACACTACCCATGACTGCGGCAAGCACTGCAACCGCCAGGGAAATTCCGATCGAAACTGTTTCTCTGATATTCGCCATCGCCGTTGTCCTGTTCTTCAGCCCGAAGCGTGAACTTCAGCTTCAGATGGTACCGGCATTTCATTAACGCTTCGATAAAATGGTCGGTGTCGGATCGGGCAAAACCGCGCGACGCCAAGAGCCCGGCGCGGCGGCGCGGCCTAAATGAGCGCGTGCGGAAGCCCATTGCCCCGGCGGGGTCGCCGAGCGAACCTTCGCGTGGCTCAACCGCTGCCGCCACTTGGCCAAGGACTTCGAAAATCTCACCCGCAATGGCGTGGCGTTCCTCGGTCTCGCCTCGATCCGCTCATGCTAAGGAAAGCTTTGTTCTCACAAATGAACTTTCGGAACCAACCACTTAGGATCGAAAACGAGTTCACGTTGACGGTTTGCGCCTCGGTCAGCGGATTTCGGCGCCGCCGATGTCCATCAGCGCACCGCTCCCTTCGCCCTTGAACGGAACCAGATACACTTTCAATCTGACGGGTCCGGCACTGGCTAATTCCTTGGGGAGCGGAAGGCCGAAGCGGTGGGCTTTGGATGGGTCAGCTGCTTTGAATTCGGCATTCGGGAAGATACCGAAGCGGCCGATCTCCTGCTCTGTCCGGTCCCCATCCTTTTGGACCTTCACGACCGCTTGGACAGCGCCCTCGTGCGGCGGCCGAAAGGCCGTCACGCTGATGATCACGCGAGTGGACTGGCTCGCCACGCCCTGGTCTGCCCCCGGCGCCCCCGTGGCAGCGACTACCGCAGGAACGGCGACCGTCGCAACCGGTGGACTATCCTGCGCCGCAACGGGACTCTGAGACATTAGCGCAACCATGCATGCACACCCCGCGCCCATCAAACGTGAGCGGCGATCACCCCCTTTGTGCCATGCACACGCCCCTTGGTGAAATTAACCTCCTCGCGAATCTGCAACATCTCGACGCGGCGCGTTTTCTGACAGACCCTAAGCCTGGTCCGTCCCGAAGC
>JBAUNU010000269.1:0-3525 GCA_049579405.1 Methylocella sp. | reverse complement strand
AATGGACTTTTGGCGCGGATTTTCTGAGGGACGTCTTGAAAATTCCGGCCCAAAAACTTGAGGATCAAAATTTTGATCTCTTGAGCTTTTTGGGATTCTCCCGCGCGGAAATCGACGCCGCCAATATTTTCGTCTGCGGCGCCATGACGCTCGAAGGCGCGCCGCATTTGAAGCCGGAGCATTACGCCGTGTTCGATTGCGCCAACCCCTGCGGGCGCACCGGCAAACGTTTTCTTGCCGTCGAAAGCCACATCCGGATGATGGCGGCGGCGCAGCCTTTCATCTCCGGTGCGATCTCGAAAACCATCAACATGCCAAACGATGCGAGCATTGAAGACTGCAAGGACGCCTATATGCTCTCCTGGCGGCTAGGCCTGAAAGCCAATGCGCTGTACCGCGACGGCTCGAAATTGTCGCAGCCCTTGAGCAGCCAGTTGATCGCCGATGATGACGACGATGTGGAGGAAGCCGTCGAGGCGCTGATCGCCTCGAATGCGCCGGCGCGGACAAGCGCCGTCGCCGAAAAGATCGTCGAAAAAATTGTCGAGCGGATCGAGCGCATCAGGGAGCGCGAGCGCCTGCCCGACCGCCGCAAGGGCTATACCCAAAAGGCGGCGGTCGGCGGCCACAAGGTCTATTTGCGCACCGGCGAATATGCCGATGGACGGATCGGCGAAATTTTCATCGACATGCACAAGGAGGGCGCGGCGTTCCGCTCGCTCATGAACAATTTCGCCATCGGGATTTCGGTCGGCCTGCAATATGGCGTGCCATTGGAAGAATATGTCGATGCATTCACTTTTACGCGCTTCGAGCCGGCGGGGCTGGTTCAAGGCAATGACGCGATCAAGAACGCGACCTCGATCCTCGACTATATTTTCCGCGAGCTTGCGATCTCTTATTTGGGCCGCAACGATCTTGCCCACATCGACCCTTCCGACATCGGCCACGACGTGCTGGGCAAGGGAGAAGAGCAGAGCCGCCCGCCGCAAGGTGGGGGGCCAACGGGAACCACGAAATTCGTGTCGCGCGGTTTCGTGCGCTCCAAGGCCGACAAATTGATGCTGGTGCAGGGCGGTGCCCCGCAAGCCCCGGCGGTGCTGAAAGGCGATCTCCAAGGGCAAGTCGAAGCGGAACTCGGCGGGCTCGAATGGACGACTCCCGCCGAGCGGGCGGCCGTCGCCGAAAAGCGCAGCCACGCGCGGATGCAAGGTTTTACGGGAGAAGCTTGCGGCGAATGCGGGAATTTTACCCTCCTGCGCAACGGGACATGTTTGAAGTGCGACACCTGCGGCGCGACGACGGGGTGCTCGTGACGACCGTTAATCTACAAAGCTCACCACCGTCCTCACAACTTTCGGTTCTGGACCATTTAGGTTCAGAGCAATTCTCAACTGGGAAAATTTCTCATGATAGATCGAGCACTTGGAATAGCCGGGCTAGCGCTTACAATATTAGGTTTCGTGGTGCCGATCATGTTTCCGACTATCAATAAGAGGCTCGCCCGCGTGGGGTTTATTTTTGGTCTTCTTCTGCTTGGAGGCGCCGCGACGATCGCCTTCGTCCCGGGCGGAAATGCCCAATCAATCCCGGCGCAGCAGTCCGCCCAGAACGTCACTTCTTACGGCCAGCAAGGTGGAATAACCGCTGGTATTGTAAATATAGGGCCGCAGAGACTGGCGTTTTCGTCTCAATTAGGGAGCGAATTGCTGGCAAAAATGCCCAGCAAGAAGAAAGTGATCATAAGTAGTGTCGGAGGCGAAGCCGACCAAAGCGTAGCAACAGAAATCCAGAAGTTCTTGCAGCAAAACGGTTACGTTGTCACGCGCGAATCGATAGGTATGTTAGTCCCCCCACCGGACCACAAAATTTCGCTGGGCGAAGGTCCGAAGGAGTACGATTTAATTGTCGCCCCAAGTGCGAATTGATTACGCCGCCTGGCCACGCTGCCAATATCCGCAAAAAATGCCTCGCATGAAACCTCTCGTACGCTTTTCTGCCGCCATGCGATGAATGGATTTTGCTGCGCAAGATGCGTTGACCTCTGCACCAGAGGTTTGGTCAGCAAAATTTACAAGGACGCAAACTGGCCGAAGGACTGAGACTTTGCATGACCCATTATGTTGCCATCGACGAAGAGGAAGAAGGGAAAGCGACCGGCGTCTGGTTTCCGGATTTGCCGGGCTGCATTTCGGCGGGCGATACGCTCGACGAGGCCATGCAGAATGCCTCCGAGGCTCTGCAACTCTGGGCACAGGCGATGATCGAAAGCGGTCAGACGATTCCGCCGCCTCGCAGTCTCGCCAATCTCAAAGCTGATCTAGAGGTTGCCCAGGACTTGACCCGCTATATGGCGCTCATCCCCCTCCCAGAGGGCTTACGTCAGCATGCCGCGGAATGACTTCAGCCCTGATTGGCTGAACATCAATTTGAAATAGAATGCCGGTTGCCTAAACACGGGGAGCCTCCAATGTCCCATCGCAAGAAGTTCTTCCTTTTCGCCATATTATCGCTTGCCTTCTGCACGCCGGCGGGCGCTGGTGACTTGCCGAGGCGCGTCGGCCAATGCGTGAGAGCTAGAATAAAATCAGTCGAAACGCGCCTTGAGGGCACACCGGGCTCCGGCAGCGCGGTGAGCTTTGAAAATGGCGGCGATCAGGTAAGCTACGATACCGTACCGGCGATCGAGCATTCGAAGGCGGGCGACCCCGTGCGGATGTGTCTCGTCTCGATCCCGCGCAATTGCCCGAAAGGCGATGATCGCGGCCGTGTCTACCGCACTACTAATCTGCGCACGCACCAAACCTGGAAACTGCCGGATTCGGAGCATATGTGCGGCGGCGCGTGAGCCGCTCGCTTCACAGCATTCTCCACTCCACGGGGAAATCAAGCGCCGCTCCGGCCACCCATCCCGAGCGCTTCGAGGGCTTGCCGATTCTCATGCCAGCCTCAGGGATTCCAACGAGCCGATCGTGTTCTCGACGGACTGTTCAATCAAGCGCTCTTGCAGGCTCACAATATCAACAGCCCGGCGAGAAGAGTGGACCAGCGGTATGAGATACCATTCAGCGGCGGTGTAAAATTCGTTCACGACCGCCTCGAGCGTCGCGGCCTGTGTTTCCTTTGCGCCTTGCAACACTTTCCGGATGCCTTCTTCAATGTCATGCAGCTTGTTGCGAATTTCTTTTTGCTTGCGCTCCTCTGGATTGGCGAATGCCTTATAAAGATAAGCGACGGCCATCGGTGCGATAATCGCAGCCGACCAAGGAATGGCAAGGGGCGCGGTCAGGGTTGCAAATCCCGTGGCGACCATCGCGAGCGATCCCGCGCCGGCCAAGCCGGTCGTCAAGATCGTAAAACTTGCCGCTTGATCGATAGAAATCATGACCCGCGCTCTAGACGAGGGCGGCAGCAGGAGTTCTACAAACTCCTTTTGATCGATACTTCGAAGCAGCTGCGGACGCGAAACCAATAATTCTTTTTGGAAAAGCATCAGCTCCTTCTCGAGCAATTCAACTCGCCGTT
>JBAUNU010000268.1:0-5849 GCA_049579405.1 Methylocella sp. | reverse complement strand
GATTTGGTGGAACTTAAAAAGGCCCAATAAGGCAAATTTAAAGGCTTCCGACCAGAATGGCGATCTCCCACCAGGAACCGTTGTCTCGCTCGATGGCAGTTGCGATTTTAAGATCGGCGGCAAGAATTTCGAATGCGATAGCAAGCTTGCTTACATGCATTTTACGAACGGACGGACGCAGATCAATGTTCTTCCGAAGATATTAGGTGCCGTCGCCTTCAGCGGCGGGAAAGACTTGCAGCCAAAGCCAGAATATTACTTCCTGACCGACTCATCCTCAGCGGAGGGACGGTCGTTCCCGCCGATGGGTTTTGCTCCATACATCTCCAGGCGGACGGCCAGATTGTCTACATGGTCGAAGACGGTCGCGTATTCGAATTTAAGTTCACGCCAGACCCGAACCCCCCGATCATATTTCATATCTAAAATTCAACTAAATATCTTCCAATCTTACCCCATCCAATTCTAGCGCCGCGAGACAGGCCAAAAGGAAAGACACGGCAAACGTCCCGCGCATCAGCTTGCCGGTGCCAAGCGGCGGAGATAGCGCGCGGCGTTAGAATTCTCGTGGCAGTTGCGCCATAATACCTCATTAACCGATCGTGGGGACTCGCAGCGGGTGCCGAGCTTTTTTGTTTTCGCATGATTTTTTTCGCGCCGCCGGATTTCCGCCTCCGCCGTCATGCGCGCCATCAAACCGGCGCCGGCAGCCCCGCCTTGGCGAGCGCGCCTGCTTGCCTGTCCTTCAGGGCCGCGGCCGAAAATTTGCCCATCGTCTCATGGAACAATTGGTAAAAATTCAGCCTCGCGTCGAGATGCAAAAAGGCGCTGCCAAGACCGATCGCGGCGCGGTCCATGAACACAAACTCGCGCGGCACCAGCACCGGGCCCTCCTTCTTCAAGGCCTGGTGGAGGCTAAACGTTTCCTTGCGGCCGTATTTCGCCGGCGCGACGCCATCGGCGACGCTGCGCACCCGGTCGTCGAGCAAGGGCGCGTAGATGAACCGCGCCCAGATGTTCAGGGTTTCGACGAGGTCCTTGGTGAGACCGCGAAAGCCCCAGGTTTCATAGGCATGCACGGTGCGGGCGAAGTCCTTGTGCAGCAATCCCTGGTAGAGATCGACGACGCCGCCGACGAATTTGGCGGTGAAAATACGGATGCAGCCGTAATCGAGGAGGTTTATGCCGCGCGCCTCTTGGTCTTCCTCCATGCCGAACACCGTATAATTGCCAAGGTGCGCATCGCCGTGGATGACGCCGAACCGGCTGAACGGAATCCACCAGGCCTTGAACATCGCCTTGGCGATGCGGTTGCGCGAGGATTCGCCGCCTTGTTTGAAGCCGAGCAGTTTGCCGCCTTCGAGCCACTCCATCGTCAACAGCCGCCCGGTTGACAGCTCCGGCCGCACGCAAGGCACGCGAACCTCCTCGACATGGCCAAGAATATCGCGATAGAGCGCGGCATGTTTCGCCTCGCGGCGATAATCGAGTTCCTCGCGGACGCGGTCGCCGATTTCTTTCGCCATTTCGCGCGTGTCGATGACCGGATTGAGGCGCCTGTGCAGCGCAAACACAACGTCGAGCTGCCGCAAATCGGCTTCGACGATCGATGTCATGTCGGGATATTGCAGTTTGCACGCAAGTGCTCCGCCATCCTTGGAGGCCGCCCGGTGAACCTGGCCGAGCGAAGCCGCCGCCGCCGGATGGAGATCGAACGCGGCGAACAGCGATTGCCAATCCGCCCCGAGCTCGGCCCGCATCCGCCGCTTGACGAACGCCGCGCCCATCGGCGGCGCCTCGCTTTGCAGCTTCTGCAATTCCTCGGCATAGTCTTGCGGCAGGAGACCGGGGACGCTCGCCATCATCTGGGCGGCCTTCATCACCGGCCCCTTGAGGCCGCCGAGCGCTTGCGCCAAGGCCGCCGCCTGGCTGCCCATGGCACCGCCTGCACCAAGAAGACGGGTGCCGGCCATCCTGGCGGCGATGCCGCCCACATTGGCGCCCACCCGGGCATAGCGCGCCGCGCGGGCGGAAAAGCGATTGGCTTCCTCGTCTTCCATCGCTGGACTCTATAATGATATTATGGAAGTGCGGTCCGCGAATGCGCGGGCAACATGACTTTATTGTCCTTTAAGCCGGAGCAAGCGGCGCGGACAGCAAAATCCATCCATACACAGAGACTTGTAGGCGATCATGCCGCGAGCCTCGCCGCGAGACAGTCCCTAAAAGGCCAATGCGGCACGCGCGCCTATGCGGTGATCAATGTGATCGATTGGCCGGGCGGATTTTCTACCGCCGCGACACCGGCTAGTGGGCTTTTGCGCGTGATCCGATCCATTTGGAGCGGATCACGCTTGGAAGCACCTAGGGGGAAATCGCGGCCGTGACCGAGGTCGCGCCGCTGTCGCCGCCAATGATCAGGGTCACATACACCGGGTTCACGGTACCGGTCAAGCTCGCGCCCGTCGCCACCGCCTGGAACGCATATCGCAAGGTCCCCGCCGGCCTGATCAGCGCATTTAGGTTCACGCCGCCGATCACCCCCGCAAAGGTGAAAGACCCGTTCGGTTGCTTCGTGAAGGAGCCGGGCGGGATGGTGGTGGCGAAAGTGCCAATCTGGAGCGTGACCGCCTCGGTGACGGGATCGATACCGGGCGCGGTGCTCCTCAAGGTGAAGCTGGAATACAGGTTAAAGGCATCCTGGTTGGGAGCGCCGCCGAATTGGATCTTGAGCTGGCAGCCGAAGGCGAGGAACGGCACGCCCGGCGGTGGCGGTACAATGCCCACGCCAAGGGGGCAAAACCCAACCGGGACCGTGACCACCACCGCGTTGGGGGCCGTGTCAATCACCAAGACATTGTTGAAGCGACCATTGGTGACGTAGGCGTGATTCCCATCCGGGGTAATCGCGACCCCGTCGGCGCCACTCCTCATCGGAATCCCGGCCACCACCGTGTTCGTGGCCGTGTCGATCACCGAGACGCTTCCTGGGAAAAAGCCTGGGGTAGAGAAGGGGAAGGAGACGGGCGGGACGGTGAAGGCGCCAAAATTCACGACATACGCGTGTTTCCCATCCGGGGTGATGGCGACCCCATTGGGGGCAAGCCCCGCCGCGACCGTGGCCACCACCGTGTTGCCGGTCGTCTCGATCACCGAAACGTTGTTGGAGCCTCGATTCGCGACATAGGCGTGTTTCCCATCCGGGGTGACGGCGACACCATTGGGGCCAGTCCCCACCGCGACCGTGGCCACCACCATGTCGGGGGCCGTGTCGATCACCGAAACAGTGTTATCACCTCCATTGGCGACATAGACGTCTTTCCCATCCGGCGTGACGGCGACCCCAATGGGATGGTTCCCCACCGGAACCGTGGCCACCACCATGTTGCCGGTCGTGTCGATCACGAAGACAGTGTTGGAAATCTCATTCGTGACATAGACGTGTGACCCATCCGGGGTGACGGCGACCCCGGCGGGCTCAGTCCCCACCGGGAGCGGGACCGTCGCCACCACAGTGTTGGCAGCCGTGTCGATCACTGAGACAAAGCCGCCAATGACATAGGCGCGTTTCCCGTCCGGGGCGACGGCGACCCCAAGGGGGCTGTTAACCCCCAACGGGATTGTGGCCACCACGGACGGCGGGTTCGTGGCCGTGTCGATCACCGACACGTTGTTCGAGGACTGATTCACGACATAGGCGAAGGGCGCCGCCTTCGCCGGGAAGGCCGCCAAGGCGAGCCCCATCGCCAGCATGGCGAAGAGGGCCACAAATCCCCGCGCACAGGTGGCGCGGCTGCTGTTGTTGCTACGCATAAAATATCTCCTCCCAATTATTCCGGCATTCTCAATAATAGACGCCGGTTTCACTCTCGTCTTCCTTTCCGCGCTGCCGGGAAGGCCGAGCCGCTGCGCTCGGAAGCCAACCCGCCGGATTTCGCTCCGCCGCCCGCGCAACCGAAGGCGGCTCGCACAAGCCGCCGGATGGCCGGAAGTGAGAGGCCCTGAGTAATTCGCTCCAACGCGGACCGGCCAACGAAATTTAGTGCCGCCACAGTTCGAGGAGCTTCCAGATGCCCAACCCGAACAGGAGCAATAGCGATACCCAAACCAGAAACGCAAGAATCCTGGTTTTTACCGGAAATGTCCGCATTGCCGGGCGCACGGCTCCGCTCGCGGGCGGCGGCGCCGGCCAGTCAAGCCCGCCCAGCCAGAGGCAAACCGCCGCGGCTATCGTGCCGGTATCGCTGATCGATAGCAGGCAGCCGGGATAGCTTGGCCTGCCGTCGTCCTCGAAGCGGATTTCAACGCTTCGCGGCCCTTCCGGCGAATCGCTCCCCGCCCCCGATTTGATAATGGCCCGCTTGGCCGTGAGGAGACCTTGAAAGGCCGCCTTTACGGCCGGTTGCTTGATGCAATAGGCAATCTCCGGTGGCGTGAAATTGGCGCGGTAAAATTCGTGGGGCGAATAATCCTCGGCGTCTGGCAGAGCCGCGATATTTTCAATTGCGAGGCCCAATCCTTTGGATGCTTGGAGCCCGGAGCCCGCGATTCCGGGCGGACTCCCGTCGGCCGCGACAGGCATGATTTGCGTGAGCGCGTTCTTGCCCTCCAAGAGACTCGCGATCGTGAAGCGGGCCTGATTCGTCATGGGGTCCCCAAACCTTGTTGCGGACTAGCTTGTAGCGTGACCCCAAGCATTAGCGCATGGCACAGGGGAAGGAAAGCCCCGCGCCAGGCCATCCGCTATCCAGAAAGCCCGAGCCCATCTGCTGGACTAGATGCAACGTTCCACGCTTGGCATGCTCCGGCCGGGAAACCGGTTTCCGGACTCCCGGATATGCCGCCAGGAATCTCAGCTGTCTTCAGGCGGCGGGGCCGGGCGCCGGATCCAAGCTCTTGGCTGATTTAGACCGGACGGCTGCCGTCACGTCCGCCGGACGCGACTACGCTTACGTTCGACCACCACCGTTCTTGCCATCCCTTCGCGGCCGTTGGTCACGATTTGCGCGCTGTTGCGGGGCGGCGCCGTCTTCAACAGCTCGGCGCGCACCGCTTCCACCGGAAGGTCCATCAGCGAGGCGGCGATTTCCGTCTGCAGTTGAAGCTCGTCCGTCAACCCCCGCGCCGCGGCAATCGCTTCCTTGAGCGTAGGCGGATCGAAACGGACCCGCCGGGGGCCATGCTTCGTGTTCCAGATCTCAGACAAGGTAGACTTTCCCGATGTCCCGCGCGCCTGCTTATGGTGCGCTGCAATAGAATATTTTGCGAAGTTCCGGAAATCAAGGCCGCGTGGCCATGTGTCGCAAAACATCCACAAAACAAAAAAACGTATATCAAAAAACGAAATTTGTTAATAGTGTCATTTTCCCGAGTGGGAGGTCCGCAAGGACGGCTTTCGCCATCGCACGACCGATGAAAGCGTAAGCTTGGCATCATAGAGGCGCAGCTTTTCGCGATAGCAAACCGGTGTCCGGCACTAACGGCCGGCGAGGCAGGCGCGGGCAAAGGCCTGGAAGGCGCGGGCGCGATGCGACAGGGCGGGTGAGCCGTCGGCGGGAACCTGATGTTTTTCTTGCCGCGTCATTTCGCCGAAGGTGCGTGAAAAACCTGCCGGCAAAAAAATCGGATCGTAGCCGAAGCCGAGTCTGCCGCGCGGCGGGAAAACGAGCTCGCCGAAAACCTTGCCCTCAAAGCTTTGCGTTTCCGCGCCCGGAAAGGCGAGGACGAGGGCGCTCACGAAATGGGCCTTGAACGGCGGGCGGGCGTTTGCCGCCTGCAACGCGTGTTCGACTTTTTTCATGGCCGCGCCGAAATCCCTGGCGGTTCCTGCCCAGCGCGCGGAATTTACG
>JBAUNU010000267.1:0-1965 GCA_049579405.1 Methylocella sp. | reverse complement strand
GGTGATAATCACGGAAATGCGGACCCGACATGTGCCAGTGAAAATTCTTTGTCTTGATGTACAAAGCGAACACATCGGCGAGCAGAGTGGTGAGAGCGCTAGAAATATCCCTCGTAGAATTAGTTGTGAGATTTGTTGGCGTATTGAGCGACGCCATCCTCCGCGATTTAGCGTTGTTGGGATCCATCGCTTGCATCTCCTTCGGGTTCGCTCACTGATAATTTGCGCGTCATCGCGTGACGTTGGCGAATCTCGCTTAGGCATGCCCCGCAAGGCGGCCCATGCGTCCATTGCGGTAGTCGTCCATCGCTTGGCCGATCTCTTCCGCCGTGTTCATCACAAACGGCCCCTGGCCAACGATCGGTTCCGCGATCGGCTGCCCATTGAGGAACAAAAGCGTGGTGTCTTCCAGCGCCTCGATCGCAAACGTTTCATCCTCGCGGTCGAGGACGGCCAATTCGGCCGCGCCCGCGATTTCGCCAGACCCCAGCCGGACCCGGCCGTTGAGCACAAACAGCGCGGTCGTCCAGCCCGCCGGAACACGAACCTCCATGCTTTTGCCGGCGTTCAGGCGCACGTCCCAAACATTCATCGGACTAAATGTATGCGCGGGGCCTTGCGTTGCTTGGTAATTGCCCGCGATCACGCGCATGGTCCCGGCGCCGGACGGCAAGTCGACCCGCGGTATTCGGGCGTTCGTGATGTTTTGATAACCGGGCGGGGCTTTCTTGTCTTTCGCGGCGAGATTGACCCATAACTGGATCATCTCGAACGGCCCGCCGCGCTTGGCATATTCGGAACCGTGAAACTCCTCATGCACGAGCCCTGAGGCGGCCGTCATCCATTGGACATCGCCGGGACGGACGATGCCGCCCCCGCCCGAGGAGTCGCGATGCTCGACCTCGCCACTATAGACAATCGTGACCGTCTCGAACCCGCGATGCGGGTGGGCGCCGACCCCGCGCCGTTGTTCCGAGGGAGGAAAATTCTCCGGCCCAGCGTAATCCAGCAGCAGAAACGGCGATATCTCCTTGCCGAGGTCATTGTAGGAAAAAATGCTGCGCACGGGAAAACCGTCGCCGACCCAATGGCGGTCGTTGTTGCGCCGGATGAAGGTAAGTTTTTTCATCGTTCGATCTCCTTGGCCAACATCTGCGTGGCACGCGCCGGGATTTGCGAGATGGCGGCTTCGCTTGCCAGAGATCGAGACACGCGGCCGGTTTTTCAAGAGCGCGCGCTCATGCCGCCGCGCCGATGCCGCACGGGCGTTCCACATGCTGCATGGCCGCGCGCAACACTCTCGTATCGGCGCCCGGTTTCACCGCCTCCACCGCGAGATGGCGCCGCCACCCGCGGGCACCTGGGAGGCCATTGAAAAGCCCCAGAAGATGCCGCGTCATCGCGTGAAGCGGAACGCCCTCGGCAAGACGCGCCTCGACATAGGGAATGAAAGACCAGACCGCCGCCACCGCGCCGGCGACGGGCACTGCCTCGTTGAGGAGAAACGGATCGGCTTGAAGGAGCAGCGCCGGGTTCTGGTAGGCGGCACGCCCCACCATTACGCCATCGACGTGATCGAGTTCGGCGCGCATTTCTGCGAGTGTCGCGAGGCCACCGTTGAGCACGACCGGGACATTGGGAATGCGCTGTTTCAAGGCATGGACGAGACCGTAATCCAGGGGCGGCAGGTCGCGGTTTTCCCTCGGCGACAGGACTTTCAGCCAGGCCTTTCGCGCATGCACGATCAATGCGTCGCAACCAGCTGCGATGACCCGCCCGGCCAAAAGACCGAGCGCCGCTTCCGGATCCTGCCCGTCGACGCCCGTGCGGCATTTGACGGTCACCGGAATTTTGACCCGCGCCTTCATCGCGGCGACGCAATCGCCGACAAGCTCCGGCTCGCGCATCAGACAAGCGCCGAAAGCACCGCTTTGCACGCGCTCGGACGGACACCCAATATTGAGA
>JBAUNU010000266.1:0-2178 GCA_049579405.1 Methylocella sp. | reverse complement strand
ATTCAGGCCGCTCCGAAATCATCAAGATTTGGAGTCGCCGGTCGACCGTATTGCCGCAATTCGTCGGGCTCACGTTCGCGGTCTATAACGGCCGCAAGCATGTGCCGGTCTCCGTCACCGAAGATATGATCGGCCATAAATTCGGTGAGTTTTCTCCGACGCGGACCTTTCACGGTCATGCGGGGGACAAGAAAGCCAAACGAGGCTAAGAAAGACCGATCATGGCCAAGGAGAAAGCGCCGCGCGCGCTGAAGGACAATGAAGCCAAGGCGGTCGCCCGGATGCTGCGGGTCAGCCCGCAGAAGTTGAACCTTTTGGCGCAGTTGATCCGCGGCAAGACGGTCGAGAAGGCTCTCGCCGATCTCGAGTTTTCCCGCAAGCGGAGCGCCTTCGATGTCAAGAAGACCCTCGAGAGCGCGATCGCCAATGCCGAGAATAACCACAATCTCGACGTCGACGATCTCGTCGTCGCCGCGGCCTATGTCGGCAACGCGATGATCCTGAAGCGATTCAGCCCGCGCGCGCGGGGACGCTCCGGGCGCATTCGTAAGCCTTTTGCGCATCTGACGATCATTGTCCGGGAAGCCGGCGCCGCCGCCTCTCAGGCGTAAGGAGAAAACGATGGGACAAAAAGTCAATCCGATCGGCCTGCGGCTCGGCGTCAACCGGACCTGGGATTCGCGCTGGTTCGCGGGCCGGACCGAATATGGCAAGCTCCTGCACGAGGACATGGCAATTCGCGCGACGCTCATGAAGAACCTCAAACAGGCGGCGATTTCGAAGATCGTCATCGAGCGGCCGCATAAGAAATGCCGGGTGACGATCCATTCGGCGCGCCCCGGCGTCGTCATCGGCAAAAAGGGGGCCGACATCGACAAGATCCGCAAGATCGTTGCGAGGATGACGGAGTCCGAAGTCGTCATCAATATTGTCGAGGTGCGCAAGCCCGAGATCGACGGGGTCCTCGTCGCCGATTCGATCGCCCAGCAGCTCGAGCGCCGCGTCGCCTTCCGCCGCGCCATGAAGCGGGCGGTCCAATCGGCGATCAGGCTCGGCGCAGAAGGCATAAGAATCAACTGCTCGGGCCGCCTCGGCGGTGCCGAAATCGCAAGGCTCGAATGGTATCGCGAGGGCCGGGTGCCACTGCATACCTTGCGCGCCGATATCGATTACGGCACCGCGACGGCGCACACGGCCTATGGCACCTGCGGGATCAAGGTCTGGATTTTTAAGGGCGAAATTCTCGAACACGATTCGATGGCGCAAGACAAGAAAATGGCCGACCAGGATCATTCCGGCGGCGGCGGAGAGCGGCGGCGGCGCGAACGCGATGCCGCCTGATCGACCACCGGAGCAGGCTTTAGGAGTTTGAATCATGTTGCAACCCAAGCGAACAAAATTCCGGAAAGCTTTCAAGGGCCGCATACGCGGCGCCTCGAAAGCCGGGTTCGAATTGAATTTCGGCCAGTTCGGCCTCAAGGCGCTCCAGCCGGAGCGGGTTACCGCGCGCCAGATCGAGGCCGCGCGCCGCGCGTTGACACGCCACATGCGCCGCGTCGGCCGCGTCTGGATCCGGATTTTTCCGGATGTCCCGGTCTCGAAGAAGCCGACCGAGGTTCGCATGGGCAAGGGCAAGGGTGCCCCGGAATTCTGGGCCTGCCGGGTCGCGCCGGGCCGCATCATGTTCGAGCTCGATGGGGTCCCCGCCGAAGTTGCCCGGGAAGCACTCCTCCTGGCCGCCGCCAAGCTGCCGGTCAAGACACGCTTCATCCAGCGAATCGCCGAGTAGAGGGGACGCGGTCATGAAACTTAAGCAGCGGTTGTCCGATCTCAAGGTAATGTCCAAGGATCAGCTTGAGCAAGAGTTCTTGAATCTCAAGAAAGAGCAATTCAACCTGCGCTTCCAGCGCGCCACCGGGCAGCTCGAAAATACCGCACGGGTGCGCGTTGTCCGCCGCGACATTGCAAGGGTCAAGTCGCTTTCGGCGGAAAGACGGCACGAAGGCGCGAAATAGGATCGCGAACCAGGCTGGGAAAGACAAGAAATCATGCCGAGGCGAATTCTCCAGGGTGTCGTGGTCAGCGATAAGCAAGAAAAGACGATCGACGTCAAGGTCGAGCGCCGTTTTACGCATCCGCTGTTGAAGAAGACGGTGCGGCGATCGAAGAATTATCACG
>JBAUNU010000265.1:0-3376 GCA_049579405.1 Methylocella sp. | reverse complement strand
GCATCAGGTCGTTAACACGACAGCGTCCGGTGCTGTTTCGGGCAGTTTCTGGGGCTTGCTGATCGGAGTGCTTTTCCTCAATCCGCTTCTCGGCGCGGCTTTGGGGGCGGCGGGCGGCGCGCTAGGTGGCGCGCTGACGGACTTCGGCATCAATGACGAGTTCATGAAGCAACTCGCCGAAAGCATCCATCCTGGTGACGCCGCCTTATTTGTGCTCATCAGGGAGATGACGGCAGACAAGGTGCTTGAGCAGATCAAGGACTATGGCGGTGTCGTGCTGAAGACGTCCCTCACTGATGCCAGGGAACAGGCGCTTCGCGACGCTCTCGCCGGTGCCGCGGCGTCCGATGCGGCCGTGCCCGCGGCGGGCACCCAATCCTGACCGAGCCCGACCGTCGAGACATCAAGGCGGCGTTGTCGCGTTGATTGGCGTTTCGCCTGCGCTGCCGCGAATGCCCTCTTCAATTCTCTCGATCATGTAGGGGAAGAAGGGGTTCGAGGACATGCGAAGCAAGGCATCCAGGCTAACGATCAGCGTGCCCCGTTCGCCACGCGGAGCAACCGCGCCGAGGTTGACGCCGAAGTTCTCGGCCGGATCTGGCTGCATTCCATAAAGTGAATCGTTCAGTGGAAACGGCAGGGCAACATGCGAGAGCGAGAAGACGCCCGGCGGATAGGCGAGCCCCAGGGCGCGCGATTGTTCCTCGACGGCGCCGGCCTCCGTCACACGTTCGACGACCTCACTAGTGTCGAGGTTCGCATTGGCGATGATCGTCGTTCTGAACAGCCGCGGCGGCGGCGGCAGAAGACGCGCCAATGCGGTGTCCGAGGCGGTCCGCAAGAGTTGGCCGAATTTGGCGCTTCGGTTCAGGTCGAACAACACGAGTTCGCTGCCATTCGATGGAAGTCTGGCATACAACGCCGAGACAATTGCCCGCGTGCTGACGGTAAAGTCGATGACGGATTGAAAGGTCAGGAGCGGCGCCAGGCGATCCAAGCGTTTTTCCCGAGCAAGGCGCGTGATCTGCTGCTGCAGCGCGTCGCTCAGGAGAGAGGTTTGCCGTGCGCCGTTCACCGGAAACGAATTATATTTGAACGGATTGAACTCCGGCACCACGCCGAGCCACGCGGCCCTCGCAAAGGCCGGCAATATCGCCGGCAAACCAGCCAATCCGGCGAAGCGCGCGAATCGCGTGATTCCGATCATCGGCGCGATGAGCACGAGACGATCTGGCCGCGTCAGACCTGGATCCTCGATGGCGTCGAGCGCAAATTTCAACGCGAGGGCGCCGCCGTTGGAGAAGCCAATCATATGCAATGGGAGCGACGGGCCGATGCGCCGTCGCGCCTCTCTGACAGCGAGCCGCGTCGCCGCCATCCAGTCTTGCCACTCGACGTCGGTCAAGGCGCCCGGAACGGTGCCGTGCGCCGGCAGCCTGATCGCGATCGAGACATAACCATCTTCGCGATAGCGCCGGGCGATATGGCGCAAACTATAAGGAGAATCCGTTAGCCCGTGCAAAAATACCACGGCTCCGGCCGGGATTCCATCCGGCTCGAGCACATATGATCTATTCCAGTCTTGCGAAAAGCCTTCCGGATAGACGGGACTGCCCTCGAAATAGCGATTGACCGGAATGCGCTCGCCCGCTTCGAGCTTTTGGCTGACTTCATTCCTTACCTCCGCGAAAATCTTGTCTTCAGCCTTGAGATAATCAACCCAATTGGCGCCATCAATGGCTTTGGCCTTCAACTCGTGCGGCACGAAGGTGTGCCACGGCTCGAGCGGGGCTCCGCGTTGCGAATGGTAGACGCGTGCAGCCAGCAGCGTCACGGCGACCACGGCGAGCAGCAGCGCCGTCCGCCTTATTAGCTTCATCATCCGAGCACGCACCGTCCTATCCGCCCTGAGGATCACGGTCGCCATCGCCGCCGGCGCGCATTCGCCTTCGGCCTCTTGCCTCGAGCGTCATCACGATAGCAAGGCGGCCTTCCGGCGCGACAGCCGCGGTCGCGACCATACTGGCCATTGCAATAACGCCCCGCAACAAAACAAGGCGACTGTGTAGATGTCGGATGATGCTATGGGCCTTATCTGTTGCCGTCGCGGCCTGGCACGTTGACAGAGGCAGAGCGAATAGCTAATCGGCTCTTTGATCTTAATACGATCTGATTGCGGAGGTAAGCGCTGTGGTGTGCGGGTCATTAAGTAACACCGTCCACATCATGCGGATTGTGACCGGCGAGATCGAAGACGTGATCATGGACGTCTATCTCATCTTTTACCTTAATAGCCAATTCCAGCGGACCGTGCGGTGTCGCGCGTTTTCATGTTTTAACGCGGAACCGGCTCGCGCGTTTTGCACGGTGTCAAGCGTCAGAGCTTGGCCTGCGCGTTAAGTATGGCCTCGGCCGATGTTGGTTCGGTCTCGCCCAAACGAACCCGGTAAACGCTGAGATTTTCAATCACCCGCTGGACGTAATTGCGGGTTTCGGTGAATGGAATCCGCTCCACCCAGTCGATCGGATCGATGCCGGGTTTGCGTGGGTCGCCATAGGCGTCGATCCACTCCTTGACCCTCTTGCCGCCCGCATTATAAGCGGCGAAGGTCAGGATGTACGAGCCCTTCTGTTCGGCCATCAGCTCGCCGAGATGACGTGCCGCGAGCTGGGCATTGAATGCCGCGTCGGTAAGCAGCCGCTTTGGGTCGAAGGCGACCCCAGCATGCTCGGCGGTCCTTTTCGCGGTCGACAGAATCATCTGCATCAAACCTTTGGCTCCGGCCGACGAGACGGCGGACGGCTCGAAGGCGCTTTCCTGGCGCGCGACCGAATAGACGACCGCCGCCGCGGCGGAATTTTGCAAAGGCTCGAAGGCCGGCACGCCATAGTTCGGAAAAGCCAGCGCATCGATCGGCATGCCGCGCTGGCTTACGATCTTGCCGAAGTTAAGCGAAAGGTGCGCGTCGCGCTGCTTTGCAACGAGGCTGGCCAGGGCCGCCACTTGGGTCTCATCGGCAAGGTGACGCGCGGCTTCGATGACAAGCGGCGTCGCCAGATCCTTTTCGCCGGCGGCGTATAGAAGTTCGATCACCTTGATCGCGTCTTCGCGGTCCTCTCCCTTTGCCTCGTTGGAGATCGAGCGGATCGGCAGCGTTGTCAGCCCGAGTTTGGCGCGCGCAAGCTGGCCATAATAGGTTGTCTGATAAACCGCCGCCCGCTCGTAGAACGCGCGGGCCACTGCCTCGGCGCCGTCAGCGGAGGTTGCCTCGGCGGCGCGGCCCTGCCAATAAGCCGCTCGCGCCCGCGACATTGGTGTTTCGGCAAGCTTGGCTATGGTGTCGAAATGCGCCGCCGCGCGGGCGGGATCCTTAAG
>JBAUNU010000264.1:0-2894 GCA_049579405.1 Methylocella sp. | reverse complement strand
CGCGGGCCCTTGCGCCTTGTCCTGTTTTTGGACTGGCGCCCGTTTCGCGGGAGCCTCACGCGCGGGCACGATCGCAACGAGCGTAACAAGACCGATCAGGCACGCAAGATATTTTAGCAAGGCTTCTCTCGGCTGTCGCGCGGCCACCTACAAAATCGGTTTTCGCTTAATCATGCTTCAAAGGCAACCCGCGCTTCTTACTCTGGTTCCTGCGGTGGATAAACGTGCGATCGGCCGTTGTAATCGGTGACCTCGTAAATTTCGCCGGAGGATAGGTCTGTGAGATAATTCGGGCCAATCGGTGACTTGCCGTGGCCGCCCGGAATATCCAGCATGTAATGGGGCTGGCATAGGCCCGACACGCGGCCGCGCAGCTGCCGCATCAAGCCCTGGCCTTTTGCGATCGGCACCCAAAAATGTCCGGTTCCCGGCGCCCGATCGAGCTGGTGCAGGTAGTAGGGTTTTATCCGCGCCTCGACGAAGGTACGCATGAGCTTTGTCAGCGTTTCGATGTCGTCGTTCACTCCGGCAAGAAGCACGCTCTGGCTCAACATTGGGATGCCCGCGTCGATAAACCTTGCGCAGGCCGCGCGCGCCGCTTCGGACATCTCGCGCGGATGATTGGCGTGCAAGGCCACATAGACGGTCTTGCCGGAGGAAAGCAAGAGATTGGCAAGCTCCGCCGTGATCCTCGCGGGGTCGGCGACCGGAACACGTGTATGCAGGCGAACGACTTTCACATGATCGATGGCTTTGAGCCTGGCCATGATGTCCGCAAGCCTTCGCGCCGACAAGGTGAGCGGATCACCGCCGGTGAGGATGACTTCCCAGATCCCGGACTGGCCGGCGATATAGCCCATCGCGGCGGCAACTGCCTCCGGTGCAAGATAAGCCGGACTGTTTGGCCCGACGATCGCGCGGCGAAAGCAGAACCGGCAATAGACCGGGCAGACGTGCAGCAATTTTAAGAGCGCGCGATCTGGGTAGCGGTGGACAATGCCTTCGACCGGGCTGAATGCGAGATCGCCGGTCGGATCGGTCATTTCGTCAGGCCGCTGGGAAAGTTCGGCCAAGTCTGGAACAAATTGGCGGGCAATTGGGTCGGCGGCGTCGGTGGGGTCGATCAGGCCCGCAACCGTGCCGGTGACTCCAATGGCGTAGATCGCGGCGACCCGCTCGATCGCGTCCCTTTTTGCGTCCGGCACGAGACCGGCTTCGATCAAATCGGCGGCAGTGCGCAGGGTTCCCGGCGGCTTCCTCATAGGTATGGCGTGCCTCGGTGAACCGGCGTCCATACCACTTGCTCGATATGGGATGCTCCGGTCGCGAGCATCGCCAGCCTGTCAAAGCCAAGCGCTACGCCGCTGGCCTCGGGCATGATCGCGAGAGCCTGCAAGAAATCCTCGTCGATCGGATAGGCCTCGCCATATATCCGGAGCCGCTCCGCCATTTCCGTTTCGAACCGCTGCCGCTGCACGGCGGGATCGGTCAATTCGCCGAATCCGTTGGCGAGCTCGACGCCGCACGCATAGAGTTCGAACCGCTCCGCGAAACGCGCGTCTTCCTGCAATTTGGCGAGCGCCGCCTCGCTCGCCGGATAGTCGATGAGGATCGCCAGGCGGCCATGGCCGAGCTGCGGCTCGATCTTCGCCGCCAGGATCTTGCTGAAAATATCAGACCAGCTGTCATCGGCAATGGTTCTGATTCCGTGGTTGCGGGCGCTGGCCGCCAGCGCCTCGCGGTCGGGTTCGGGTCGCTTGAGCGTGGCCAGAAGATCTATACCGGCATAGCGGTCGAACGCCTCGCTCACGGTCAAGATTTCAGGCTCCTCGAACGGATCGGCGATATGGCCGCCAAAGCGCAGGTCGCGGCTGCCCGCGGCGGCAACGGTGCGGGCGAGAAGGCCCATGCAGTCCTCGATCAATCTCTGGTAAAGCTCGCCCGCGCGATACCATTCGAGCAAGGTGAATTCGGGATGGTGGAGTCGTCCCCGCTCGCGGTTTCTGAACACATGTGCAAAGGAAAAGATGCGTTTCTCGCCCGCGGCGAGCAGTTTCTTGGCCGCGAATTCCGGCGAGGAATGCAGATAAAGCCTTGATTTGGCTCCAGTGTCGTCCAACATCTCTGTGCGAAAGGCGCTGATATGAGCTTCGTTGCCGGGCGAAACCTGGAGAATTGCCGTATCGACCTCCACAAAGGACTGGGCGGCAAAAAAAGCCCGCGCGGCTTGAACCATCCTGGCGCGGCCGATGAGGAAAGGCCGCCTGTCGCGGTGAACATGCGGCAGCCACCAGGGCGATCGTTCGGGCGACGGCGTGATCAATGGTGCGATTTCGCTGGAAAAGCCCCGCCGGAAGGGCTTGCGGTTTCGTCCTTGGCTCATTTTTTGGGGCGAATTGAGGCGCCCACTCGCCCGCAAATGCTCTGGCGAAAAGCCGGAACATGGCTATTGTGCCGCCCCGAGTCGGTGGGGACACCCCGGCGCCCTAGCTCCCGACGCTCCGGAAACATGTCCTCGTATAAGGAAAGCGCGTGAAAGTCATCGCCAGTTCAATCCGCAAAGGCAATATTATCGAGAGGGAGGACGGTCAGCTTTATGTCGTTTTGACCGCGGAAAGCTTTCATCCCGGCAAAGGCACGCCAACGACTCAAATCGACATGCGGCGCCTCTCGGACGGCGTCAAGACAACCGATCGCTACAAAACGACCGAGCAGGTCGAACGCGCCTATGTCGAGGACGCGAATTTCAGTTACCTCTACCAGGACTCCGATGGCTTCACCTTCATGAATACGGAAACTTACGATCAGATCGCCGTGCCTGCCGAGGTCATTGGAGACCAGGCGATCTACTTGCAGGAAGGCATGACCTGCGTGCTATCGATCTTCAACGGCAC
>JBAUNU010000263.1:0-6715 GCA_049579405.1 Methylocella sp. | reverse complement strand
ACCCTAGCCGGGCGCGGCTTTCGCCCGACCCTCGAAAGCGGCGCGCGCACGCCATGCCCGCCGTGGGCGCGCTTGCCGCCTGGATCGAGGCGTCGCTGGCGTTGGTTGCGCCCGGCGGACTATTTATACTGATCCATCGTCCCGACGCCTTGCCGCTGATCCTGCAAATCCTGGCGGGGCGCGCCGGCGGTATCGCGGTGCTGCCGGTTTATCCGCGGCCCGAGACCAAGGCAGGGCGCATTCTCGTGCGCGGGAAAAAAGGCAGCCGCGCGCCGCTTGCGATCATGCCGCCGCTCGTCCTTCACGATGGCGGGGGGTTCACCGAAGCAGCCGACGCAATCCACCGCGGCGCGGCGATGATCGAATGGTGAAGCGCAAGGATGTTGTGTAACCCGGGCGCCTTCGTTCACACGAAGGCACCCGATGTCCTTCAAAGCAAACCGCGCAACGCCTACATCGCGTGGTGGTGGTGGTGGTGGTGATGGTGATGGTGGTGATGGTGGTGGTGCTCCTCCATCTTCATCTTTTCCTTGTGACGCGCTTTCTCGGGCATGGCTTCGGCAGCCGCAGGCTCCTGAGCCATCTGCACCTGAGTCATCGGCACCGCTGGGACAGCCGCCGCCAGGCCGGTTAGAGGCACCGCTTGGGCCGAGCTCGCGAAACCCAGGGACGCGGCCAGAATCGCGGCCATCGCAAATCCGGGTTTTGTTGGTGAACGCATTTTGTTTTCTCCCTGCTAAAAGTTGCGACGACTGAAGCTTCACAAGCTTTTTTTTTCGTCCTCGCGGCGTTGCCCCTTGGTCGCAAAACGTGAGCTAAATCCGCTATTTATTTACAACAGTTCTGGAGCCAGCTTGGCGAACATGCCCTCTAACGTCGTCCCGGTCAAGCCGTCTCTTGATACTAACGCTATATCAGCGTTGGAGTTATCGATCGCTGGCCGCTTTTTTCTATTTAGTGCTTATCCTTAGCTTACGCTGATAATATCTATACTAATAATAATACCTGTGCCATCTGTGCCAACGGTGGTAATATGGCCTATAATAGTATCTATGCCAATGCCAACGGTGATAATAGGGTCTATAATAGTATCTATGCCAATAATGGCGACGGTGCCAATACCGTCTATAATAATAGGTCTTTTCGACGGAGGCTTCGGGGGCTGGTGTCGCCAGCGTCCGCACAGCTGGCGCCCCGGTAACCAGGCCAGCCGGTGCCGTATTCCCGGCGCTGGCGAAGACACCGCCGAAGGCGGTCAAGGCCGCGACGGCCGCTATTCGCAAATGCTTCATTTTTCTCTCCTTCGGGGTCAAGGTTTCGGGGGGATTATCGCCGCTCCTCGCATGTTCCCTTTGGGCTGCACCCGACGTTCCCCTTCGTACTCGCGCGGGGCGGCCTTGACAAGATGGGCGCCGCCGAGCCATTGCCCAGACCCTTGGTGCTAAACATCGCGCACAATATTATACGGCTTGGCCCTTCGTCCCGTCCGCTTCGCCGCGGCCGCGTTGCTTGTCGCAACAACTCCAAAAAATTCCGATCATGGAGCAGGCTAAATCATGAGGAACGCGGGCGCGGCAGAGGAAAAAGTTTCCGGTTCGCCCCGCCCGGCGTGCTCCTTCCAGGACCTCATCTTGATCTTGCAAAAATTCTGGGCCGGGCATGGCTGCGTCATCCTCCAGCCCTATGATCTGGAAATGGGGGCCGGCACGTTCCATCCGGCCACGGCGCTGCGCGCGCTCGGCCCGCGCCCCTGGAAGGCTGCCTATGTGCAGCCATCGCGCCGTCCCAAGGATGGGCGTTACGGCGAAAATCCGAACCGTTTGCAGCATTTCTATCAATTCCAGGTGATCTTGAAACCTTCGCCGCAAGATCTGCAGGCGCTTTACTTGGCCTCGCTCGAAGCCATCGGCATCGATGTGCATCGCCACGACATTCGCTTCGTCGAGGACGATTGGGAGAGTCCGACGCTTGGCGCCTGGGGGCTCGGCTGGGAATGCTGGTGCGATGGCATGGAGGTCTCGCAGTTCACCTATTTTCAGCAGGTCGCGGGAATTGAGTGCTCGCCGGTCTCCGGCGAACTGACCTACGGGCTGGAGCGCCTCGCGATGCATCTGCAAGGCGTGGAGAGCGTCTATGAGCTTAATTTCAACGGCCGCGAAGGCTCCGAGAAGGTCACTTATGGCGACGTCTTCAAACAGGCCGAGGAGGAATATTCATGCTACAATTTCGAAGCAGCGAATGTCGAGGCCCTGTTCCAGCATTTTAAGGATGCCGAAGCCGCATGCCGCGCGCTCCTCGCCCGCGGAGACGCCGGCGCGCGCCATGTGATGGTGCTGCCCGCCTACGATCAATGCATCAAGGCATCGCATATATTCAATTTGCTCGACGCGCGTGGGGTTATCTCGGTCATCGAGCGGCAAAGCTATATTTTTCGCGTGCGCGACCTTGCTACGGCGTGCGGCGTCGCCTGGCTCAAGACACAAGGCGGCGGGGCTTGATGCCGCAATCGAACCCGCGAAGCCATGACGACGGGGATAGCGAGGGTCTCACCGCCTCACTGCCGGTCCGAAGCGGGGGCATGATCCGGCTCGAAACGGATCAAGCTCCCACTCAAGCAGCGCCGCAGATTAGTACCGGCGCCCTAATCAGTAGTAAGAGTAGGGATACCCATAGTAGGGGTAGCCATAATATGGGTAATAGCCGCCCGCGAGCGCGAAAGGAATCGTAGCCAAACCAAGCGCGGCGCCCGCGACCGCCGCGCCCGGGTACCAACCATAATACCTGCGATAGTACCTGTGATGGTACCAACCGTAGGGCCTGCCATACCACCCACGATGCCAATAGCGATAAGCGACCGGCTCGGCCTGTGTTTGTGGCGGCGCGATGAGCTTCGAGCTCGCCACGCTCATGGGAGCAGCTGAAGCGGTCCCGGCAAGCGCAAACAAGGCGGTACCGGAGACCATGGAAATTCTTTTCGTATCCATGACATACCTCCTTTGAGGTTACTTTGAGGATTATGCAACGCCTCCTGTGAGGTCATGCAACGCCTGTGAAGTTCTGCAAACGCCCGTCCGGCTCGTTTGTTCCGCCCCGTCGAAAACCGTTGGAGCCATACCCGATTTCGCGACATGGAATTTTTCACTTGAGTATGCTCCGTCTATATCCGTCTATATGAAGACAGCTCTCGCAGCCCTATCCAAGCCGCAAATCGACGAACCCTATTGAAACGCCACGATGCCCGACCTTTTGCTCGAGCTTTTTTCGGAGGAAATCCCCGCCCGCATGCAGGCGCGGGCCGCCGAGGATCTCCGCCGCCTCGTCACCGGAGCCTTGCGCGAGCGCGGCCTTTCACATGAAGGCGCCGCGAGCTTCGCCACGCCCAGGCGGCTCGCCCTGCACATTTCCGGTCTGCCGACCCGGCAGCCCGATACGCGCGACGAAAAGCGAGGGCCGCGGGTCGGCGCGCCCGATGCCGCGGTGCAAGGCTTTTTGAAAGGCGCGGGTCTCAAGTCACTCGCGGACGCCAAAATCCAAAGGGATTCCAAAAAAGGCGAATTCTATATCGCCGTCGTGGAGCAAAAGGGCAGGGAGACGATCGAGATCTTGGCCGATGTCTTGCCGGCCGCGATAACCGGCTTTCCATGGCCTAAATCCATGCGCTGGGGCGAGGCATCGGCGCGGACCGGCGCGCTGCGCTGGGTGCGCCCGCTGCACGCGATCCTCGCCACATTCGGCCCGGAGACCGAAGAGACCGAAGTGGTGCCTTTCGCGGTCGATGGCGTCGCCGCCGGCAATTTCACCTTCGGCCACCGGTTCATGGCGCCTGGCAAAATCAAGGTGCGCCGTTTCGACGATTACGTGGCGGCGCTGGAAAAAGCCAAAGTCGTGCTCGATCCCGCGAGGCGGCGCGATATCATTCATTATGACGCGCGCGACCTCGCCCTGGCGCAAGGGCTCGAACTCGTCGAGGATGAAGCGCTCTTGCACGAAGTCGCGGGGCTGGTCGAATGGCCGGTCGTGCTGACCGGTGAATTCGACGCCCGTTTTCTGGACATCCCGCCGGAGGTCGTCAGGACAACGATCCGCGTCAACCAAAAATGTTTCGTGTTGAAGGATCCTTCGAGCGGACGCCTCAGCCATAAATTCGTGCTGGTGGCGAACATCGAGGCAGCCGATGGCGGCGCGGCGATCGCCGCCGGCAATGGGCGGGTCGTGCAAGCGCGGCTTTCCGACGCCAAGTTTTTTTGGGAATCCGACCTCAAAATTAAGCTCGATGACAGATTGCCGAAGCTCGATCACATCATCTTTCACGAGAAGCTTGGAACTCAGGGCGCGCGCGCCAAAAGACTGGAAGGCCTTGCCCGCTATATAGCACTTTATACCGGCGCGAATGAAGCCCATGCCGCGCGGGCGGCTCTTCTTGCCAAGGCCGATCTGACCTCGGAAATGGTTAGCGAATTTCCTGAATTGCAGGGCGTGATGGGGGGGCACTACGCGCGCGAGCAGGGCGAGGATGCGAGCGTCGCGGAAGCGATCGAGGATCATTACAAGCCGCAAGGCCCAAGCGATCGCGTGCCTTCCGAGCGAGTTGCGATCAGCGTGGCGCTCGCCGACAAGTTCGACATGCTCGCCGGCTTCTTTGCGATTGGCGAAAAGCCGACCGGCAGCAAGGACGCTTACGGTTTACGCCGCGCGGCACTCGGCGTCATTGCGCTGATCCTCGAAAACAAGCTGCGTTTTCGGTTGCGCTGGCTTTTCGACAAGGCCTTCGAGCAGGCCGCTTACTCGAAGGAAAGCGAGCCGGAATCGCTGTTCGGCGAACTCATGAACTTTTTCAGCGATAGACTCAAAGTCTATTTGCGCGAGCGTGGCACGCGCCACGATCTCATCGACGCGGCGTTTGCGTTGCCAGGCCAAGACGATTTCTTGTTATTCGTATCCCGCGTCGAAGCCCTTCAGCGTTTCCTCGATACGGACGACGGCAAGAATCTACTCGCGGGCTACCGCCGCGCCGCCAATATTGTGCGCGCCGAGGAAAAGAACGACGGGCAGGGCGCCTTCGATGGCGCCTGCGATCCCACGCTTCTTCAAGACCCGGCGGAAAAGCACCTCTGGGAGCACATTCATAATATCCATCGCGATACCCAACGGTATTTGTTCATCGCCGAAGCCGGTGCCGGCCGGCCCGAGTTCACGGGCCAGACGCCTTTTGAAGATGCGATGGAATGCTTGTCCTCGCTGCGGCCGCCGGTCGATGTATTTTTTGAACATGTAACGGTCAACGCCGGCGACCCGGCATTGCGTCTCAATCGCCTGCGGCTCCTGAACGAATTGCGCAGCGCGATGCACGGCGTCGCCGATTTTTCCAAGGTCTCGGGATAGGCGCGAAGGCCGATTCCAGCGCTTTCGTCAAAGGGTCCGCTTCCAAGCGCGCCGGCCCCGCCTTGCCAGGAGTCCGGAAACGACGCTATCTCGGAATTGCCGGTCGAATTCGAGAAGAAATCCCTCGATCGGCTCAATGGAAGGAGAAAACCATGGAGCGTCGTGAATTCCTTGCCGCGTTGGGAACCGCTGCGACGGTTTCGTCCGCCTCTCAGGTCTTTGCTCAGACCGGCGGCGGGAGCCCTCAGAACGTCAATGTCGCGCTTTGGGTCAGGCTCGAAGCCAAGCCCGGAAAAGAAGAGGCGGTCGCCGAGTTCCTGCGCCAGGGCAAGCCATTGGTCGAGGCCGAACCGGCGACTATTGCTTGGTTCGGCGTTCGTCTCGGACCCTCAACCTTCGCCATCTTCGACGCTTTTCCCGATGAAGCCGGCCGGCAAGCGCATTTGGCCGGGAAAGTGGCCGCCGCGTTGTTGACGAAAGCTGGAGACTTGCTGGCCCAACCGCCTACGATCCGCAAGGCCGACGTTCTGGCTTCGAAATTGCCCGGCTAGCGCTCTTCAAGCGATTGGCGGAGCCGCCGTTAATCGGACGACGAGGCCGAGCCTGAAACTCGGCGTCGATCGGCGCAAAAGCCGCGGCAACTCCTCGACGTCAATTGCGGCACCGTCACCGGGCCGATCCCAAGTTCGACCTGAAGGCGAAGCCGGACCGCGGCCGGGACCGGCGCAAGCTCATCCTCGCCCCCGGCCCTCGAATCGCAACCCTGGCCTTGAAAGCCGGCTGGCCGGCGTTCACGAAAATTTGCGTTCACGAAGATTTGTGATCGCGAAAAGCGGAACGACAAGGCGGCCCCTCGGCAAATAAATATTTTAGATGCGCGGGACAACAAAAAATGATTTCCCCAGCTCCCTCGCAGCGTGTAACTCTCTGGCACCCTGCAAGCCGGAGGAGCATGAGCCGAGGCGCATGTTCATCGCCGGCGAAGCAATGATAGAGCTAAAAGAGGCAAGTGACATGAGCTTAGTAACTGGAACTGCGCGCACCGGCGAGGCCGCGGCCGTCGCCGAGGCGCCCCTTTTCAACGGGATGCCGTTGATTCTTGGGGTGCTCGCGATCAACACCTTCTATGTCTGCGTTCGTATCTACGAGCAGGTTTTCGGCCAATTCGCGGGGCTCGATTCGTTCGCTCCCGAGTTCACCACCTACTGGATGACCATCCTCTACATCGAGGAGCCGGTCGAATTGATCTCCTTCCTCGCCTTGGTCGGCTGGATGTGGAAGACCCGCGACACCGACCTCGCGAACGTCCAGCCGCGCGAGGAAATGCGCCGTA
>JBAUNU010000262.1:0-3231 GCA_049579405.1 Methylocella sp. | reverse complement strand
ACGTGGAGCCTCATCCCGATGCGATCACGCTCGACAGCGGGGGATTTGTCCTCTTGCGTCCGGAGGGCGACTGGGACCGGCCGGGCATCCTTGAGATATCGGCGGACCGGACGATCCGTGATCCGGGCGAAAATGTCGTGCGGTCCGCGCGCGTCACGGCCTAATGACCATTCGCCGGAACATGAATCGCCGGGATGGACACGCGCCCCTTGTCTGCGCCGATGCGGCGCTTTCATCGGCCCGAGAGCGCCAGCAGCATGCCCGTCCCGATCGCTTCGCGACAGTTATTTCGATTAACGAGCTGATGTCTTGAATTGTCTATTAAACTGTGCAGAGGCGCCAATATGAGTGATAAGAACTAAAGTTAGAAAGAGAAGCAGGATACGAACACGAACATTTTCATGTTAATTGGCAACTCCGCGTTTTAGATAGCGCATTCTGGTAGGCGGGAGCATTGGGTGGCAATAAAAAAGCTTGATCATAAGCGTATCAACGATATTGTTTATATGTGGTATTTTTTTGGAGTTTATTGTTGGGTTTGGTTGGCACCGATTCCTTGCATTATATCTGGAGTCGGTATTACAGGAGAAATCTTATGACCCCACAACCAAACTGGAAAGAGAAATTTGTTGAGGAAACTATGAATAAGTTCGAAAGCGAGGGTCGTATTATTGCACAATTGCCGAGTGAAAGACTCGCCGATGAATGTGGGAGTCGTCTTGCGCAACTAATTGTCGGAGTGCGTATCGCTTTACAGGAAGCAATCATCCTCGCCGAACGCCACGCACAAAAGAAAGTGTACGCCGACCTAAGTCGACCGGCGGGCGCACGCCGAAACAGGAAAGGGTCATCGCCGACTTCGAGGACATCCTCAATTTCGTGAAGGAGCACGGCGTCCGCCGGACCATGGCGAAGACCGGGACATTTTTGAATGGCTCTATGCCGTGCGTCTCGATCGGTTGCGCGCGGAGCAAGAATTTCGGGATTTGTTGGCGCCGTTCGACGACGTCGGTTTGCTGTCAGGTGAATTCGTGGCGAGGCCAGCGGCTCCCGAGCCGGCTAACGACGACGCCTTGCTCACCGAGCTTGGCGTCGGAGCCGGCGACGTGGAAGGGCTTTCAACGCTGAAGCACGTCAAGCCGCGTGCGGAGGTGCATGCCTCCGCAGAGGAAATCGCCAACCGTACCGTTTGCAAGGACTTCGAGCAATTCAAGCCGCTGTTCGCTCAAGTGCAAAAGCATCTCGAAAAGGGCCTGCGCAAGACACGGTCATTTCAGACGATGGCGGAAATTAAAAAAAGCGAGTTTTTCATCGTCGGCGGACAAAAGGCTTATATATCGCGGAGGTCGGCAAAGAATTTCGCACGGAATACGACCGGCGCGACTCCCGCCTGCACGTTATCTTTGACAATGGAACGGAAAGCGACGTCCTTATGCGCTCCTTACAGCGCGCGCTGCACAGAGACAGAGCTGGCCGGCGCATCACGGAGCCCGACGCAGGGCCGCTTTTTGAAGGCGTGCCGGACCCACAAGGCACGGAAAGCGGCACGATTTACGTGCTCCGCAGCCTGTCCGATCATCCCGATATCGTCGCGCACCGAGACGTCATTCACAAGATCGGCGTCACCGGAGGGGACGTAGAGTCGCGAATCGCGAACGCGAGACTGGACCCAGGTGCCTGCCTGCCTGGGTGCAGGAGGCACCTGGGCATGGGCGGACGGCGCCGATCGTGACCGAGAGGGAAGAGATCGCGGTGACATCCTGGTAGAGGAGAAAACCGCCGCCGCCGGCGCTGTCGGCCGCCGAATTCTGGCTTGAGCCACCGGCCCCTCCCGCGCCGAACCCAAGCGCGATAACCCCGCCGGCACGGAGATTTGCCAATGCCGGGCGGATCGCGTCGAATTGGCGATGCGAAAATTCACGGACGGCGACATGATCGAATGCCAGAGCTGGATCGACGAGGCCAAAGAGATTGCAACACGGGGGCGCGCGCGGCTTTGATGCCTTGCGCTGCGCGACTCACGGGGCATCGGGAAGCAAGTTCAAGGACATCGCGGGCGCCGCCGCGCGAAACGGCGAGCCCGAACCTTTGCGCCTGCCGGGGGCATGGCATGGGGTCGAGGCGATGACGAGGGGGTCCTCGGCGGCCTTCCGCCGCACCCGCCGGGGCCAATGAAGGAAGCCCAGCCGCCGCCGTTAGTTGCAGGTGAAGAATTGCGTGCCCTCCACCGTGGCAGCGATGGTTGTTCCGTCGAGCATGTTGATGTTTCCCTTGCAGGTCACGCTGCTCGACGTGCCGTCTGAACCGTTGGCCAGGATGACCAGCCCGGCGCCGCCCGCGAAATCCGTGGGATCGATGTAATTGTTCTCGATCAAAAACGGCCCCTGTCCGGTGCCCGTTGGCGCAACCCTGATTGCCGTTCCTCCAATAGAATATCCGGCATTGGCAATATAGGTCTCGTTTTGACAGAACCCGGAAAAGCTTAATGTGCCGCTTGCCGGTCCAGGGGTCATATAACACACTGCAGTCATCGCCGGGCCGTTTGTCGGATCGAGATAGACAGTATTGAACGACGAATTCACGATGGTGTTGGTCCCCGGAGTCACGAAATTATTAATAATAAAATTATTGCCATGGTAGCCTGAGCCATTCGCTGGGCATGACGAAGGGGAACATATCCCTTGAACGTAATTATATTTAACTGTGTACGTTCCGTTCGCATCGAAGGTAAAGCAAGCCTCCGGGCAGTGCGGAAGATAGTTGTATTCAAAAGTCTCATTGCCATTGGCTGATGTCGCCGTCCATATCGCATACTGTATATGATTATCGTAATTTCCATTAAAAGTATTGTATTTTGCCAGCAACTGCACGTCGCCATATATAGTAACCAGTCCGCGGCCTAACGCACAGTCCCCTAACGACGTACCTCCTTGAAAGTAATTGTTGGTTAAAGTGACCAGATCGCCGTTGGTAATCGAGGCGTCTATGTCGAGGCATGTTGAATTATGCAGTGCGAAATTGTAGTGGTCGAGAGTGCACGGAGCGCTGATAATATCGACGGTGTTGGTCTTGCTGGTATAGGCCGCGCAGGCTGGCAGCGATGCGGTTGTTACGTCTTGCATCGCCCCGCTTTCGCCGACTGGATAGTCCACCCCCGCGGCATTCCATGGCGGCCGGTGCGCGCCGTAGGCGTTGAGCAAGGTTGGATTTTGCGGGGTGCCTGCTTGCGCG
>JBAUNU010000261.1:0-4234 GCA_049579405.1 Methylocella sp. | reverse complement strand
CGGCGTCATTCCGCCATTGAGTCCTTCTCAGTGGCAGGCGGAATTCGAGAATTATCAGAAGATACCGCAATATGCGCAGCTCTTCCCAGACATGGATTTGCGCGGTTTTAAATTCATTTTTTTCTTTGAATGGAGTCACCGGCTATTGGGCCGTCTGATTGGCGCGGCCATGGTGCTGCCGCTGATCTTTTTCTGGGCGAAAGGGCTTCTGCCTCCGGGGTTCAAGCCAAGGCTGCTTGGAGTTCTTGCGCTCGGCGCCTTGCAAGGTTTTGTTGGCTGGTGGATGGTCAAGTCGGGGCTTTCGGACCGCGTCGAAGTCGCTCAGGAACGGCTCGCAATTCATTTGTCGCTTGCCGCGGTGACTTTTGCCGCGCTGGTTTGGCTCGCCGCTTCGCTTAAGGGTGGCGCGGATCAAATCCCGGAGCGGAGATTGCCGGGGCTGCGATGGTTTGCCCGCGGCATGGTCTTGCTCGTCCTTTTGCAAATCGGGCTCGGCGGCCTCGTCGCTGGCTTGCGCGCGGGGCGCGCGTTCAACACATGGCCGCTGATCGACGGATATTTTTGGCCGCCTCTCGATAAATTGACTCTTCTCTCGCCTCTTTGGCGGAATTTCCTCGACAATATTTTGCTGGTCCAGTTCCAGCATAGGATGATTGCCTACGTACTTTTGGTGCTTGCTCTGGCGCAGGCTCTTTACGCATCGCGGGCTGCTGCGGGAAGCCGGGCGGTCCGGCGCGCATGGGCGATGGCAGGGCTCGTCGCCACGCAAGCTTCAATTGGCATCGCGACGCTTGTTTTAGTGGTTCCGCTCTGGGCCGGGCTATTGCATCAGGCCTTTGCCATGATCGTTTTGGGGATGGCCGTCGCGCACGCGCAGGCGCTTTCAAAAGCGCGCTAACCAGGTCCGGCTGTTGCTTGCTATCCCGCACGCGGCTCGACCCAAACCGCGGTGCCGTAGGCGAGGACTTCGGTAATTCCGTCCATGATCTCATTGGCATCATAGCGCATCCCGACGACCGCATTGGCGCCTGCTTGGTTGGCATGCGCGCACATGTGATCGAAGGCTTCCTGCCGCGAGGTTTCCGCAAGTTCCAAATAGGCGCCGATCTGGCCGCCGAACATGGACTGAAGGCCGCCGACCAAATTGCCGACGACGCTGCGCGAGCGAACGGTGATGCCGCGCACGATGCCGAGATGCCGGACGATCTTGAAACCTGTTATGTCATTTGTCGTCGAGACCATCATAGCTAAAGCTCAGTGGGACATCCGGGCGCCGCCCGCGAAAAGAGCACGGATCGAGCTATTGTCAAGCGCTTGGGGGGCAAGTAGACAAACCGCGCGGCTTCCGGATCGTTCAAGCTTACGGCGTCCGCCGCGACGCTCAGTCTTCTCCGATGAGCCATCCCCGCGACCAATTCGAAATAACCAGCGATATTTTGCTCCGCGCCTATTCCATCGGCCTATTTCCGATGGCGGAGAGCGCCGTCGACCAAAATCTTTACTGGGTCGATCCGGAAGTGCGCGGCATTATCCCGCTCGATGGCCTGATCGTATCGAAGAGCCTCGCCAAGACAATCCGCTCCGATCGTTTCGAGATCAAAGTCGATTGCGATTTCGATGGCGTGATCGACGGATGCGCGGCCTCCCATGGAGGACGCGAGAAGACATGGATCAATGGCCGGATTCGACTGCTCTATCGCCAGCTCTTCGATGCCGGCAGGGTCCATACCGTGGAGAGCTGGGTGGATGGCGCGCTTGCCGGCGGGCTGTACGGCGTCCACCTCGGTGCGGCGTTTTTCGGCGAAAGCATGTTTCACCGCAAGACCGGCGCCTCGAAAGTCGCGCTGGCGCATCTCGTCGCGCGTTTGGCGAGGGGCGGGTTCCGCCTGCTCGACGCGCAATTCGTGACGCCGCATCTTGCTTCGCTCGGCGCGGTCGAAGTGACGAAGGAAGTCTACCGGCGAAAACTCGCGGACGCGATGTCGCGCCAAGGCGATTTTTGGAGCTGGCCGAATGAGCGGCGTATCCTCGGGCGGGAGGTGCTCGCCGCCCTGCCCGGTTGTGCGCGCTAACGTCAAACCCAGCGAATGCACCCTTCCGCCGCGCCAAGAAATTCAACGATCGAAGCGATCTCTTGGCACAGGCGGAGAGCGCCATTATGTCTCAAGATCAAGCCAGCCACCTCTCCCTTTGCGCCTTATTCGCTGGCCTGCGCTGGACCGCAATTTGGCGTGAATGCCTTGGAGCAAACCGATGCATGATCACAATCACCCGCACGCACAGCCGGGCAATGTTGGCGAGGGCACGCATTTGGAAAAAGATCCCGTTTGCGGCATGAATATCGATCCCGGCAGCGCCAAGCACAGCGCCGAATATGGCGGTCAGACCTATTACTTCTGCTGCGAGGGGTGCAAAACCAAATTCGTCGCCGATCCCATGTCCTATACCGGCGAGAAGCCAAAACCTCCGGCACCTGTCCCGGAAGGCACCATCTACACCTGCCCAATGCATCCAGAGATCCGGCAAACCGGCCCCGGCAATTGTCCGATCTGCGGCATGGCGCTCGAACCTGATGTAGCGAGCGCGGATTCCGGTCCAAATCCCGAGCTTGCCGGCATGACCAGGCGATTCTGGTTCGCGCTCGCTCTTAGCCTGCCTGTGGTGGTTTTGGAGATGGGCGGACATCTCTTCAACCTTCACATGCTGATCTCGCGGACGACATCGAATTGGGTGCAATTCGTCCTTGCCACGCCCGTCGTGCTTTGGGCGGGCTGGCCGTTCTTCGAACGCGGCGCGAAGTCGCTCGTCACCCGCAACCTCAACATGTTCACGCTAATTTCCATGGGCACAGGCGTCGCTTGGCTCTACAGCGCCGCCGCGACACGGGCGCCGGGTCTTTTTCCGCAAGCGTTCCGGGGCGCGGACGGCTCGGTCGCGATCTATTTCGAGGCCGCCGCCATCATCACCGTTCTCGTGCTGCTCGGACAGGTTCTGGAGCTCCGGGCGCGTGAACAAACTTCCAACGCGATCAAGGCGCTTCTCGGCCTTGCGCCAAAGACCGCGCGGCGTCTTCGCGGCGACAACACCGACGAGGAAGTGCCGCTCGATGCGATCGCCGCTGGCGACCGCCTGCGCGTGCGTCCGGGCGAAAAACTGCCGGTCGATGGAGCGATTCTAGAGGGACGCGCGGCGCTCGACGAGTCGCTCGTCACCGGCGAAGCCATGCCGGTTGGCAAGGACGCGGGCGCCAAGGTGATCGCCGGCACGCTCAACCAGACCGGCTCATTCATCATGCGGGCCGAAAAGGTTGGACGCGATACGTTGCTTTCGCAAATCGTAGACTTGGTGGCGAAGGCGCAACGGAGCCGCGCGCCGGTCCAGCGTCTCGCCGATCGGGTCGCCGCCTGGTTCGTGCCCCTAGTGATCGCCACGGCCCTTGCCGCCTTCGCCGCCTGGGCGATCCTTGGCCCGGAGCCGCGGTTCGCCCACGGGCTCGTCGCCGCCGTCTCGGTCTTGATTATTGCTTGCCCATGCGCGCTCGGCCTCGCGACGCCGATGTCGATCATGGTTGGAGTCGGACGCGGCGCGCAATTGGGCGTGCTGATCAAGAACGCTGAGGCGCTGGAGCGCATGGAAAAGATCGACACGCTCGTCGTCGACAAGACCGGCACCCTCACCGAGGGCAAGCCCAAGGTCATGGCGGTACGGACTTTTTCGGGTTTTGGCGAGGACGAAATTCTGCGGCTTGCCGCGAGCCTCGAACGCGCGAGTGAACATCCGCTTGCGGCCGCGATCGTCGACGCGGCAAAGGCGCGCAAGCTTGAATTGTCCGAACCGTCTGGTTTCGACGCTCCCGCCGGAAAGGGGGTTTTGGGCGAGGTCGAAGGCCGCAAGCTCGCGATCGGCAACGCCGGTTTTCTCGATGCGAGCGGCATCAGTACGGCAAACCTCGCAGAGGACGCCGGCGAATTGCGGAAAGGTGGCGCCACCGTCATCTTCGTGGGGCTGGACGGCAAGGCCGCCGGGTTTCTCGCCATCGCCGATCCGGTTAAACCGGGGGCGTTCGATGCGGTCAAGGCCCTGCAAAGCGAAGGCGTGCGCGTGGTGATGCTCACCGGCGACAACCGGGTCACCGCGGAGGCCGTGGCGCGCGGGCTCGGTGTCGAAGACGTCAAGGCAGGCGTCCTGCCCGGCGACAAGAGCGCCGTGGTCGAAGACTTGCGCAAGCATGGCC
>JBAUNU010000260.1:0-6510 GCA_049579405.1 Methylocella sp. | reverse complement strand
ATATTCCTCGACGCCGTACATGCTCTTCATGCTCTCCGAATATGTCGCCGTCATCACGATGTGCGCTCTGACGACGATTCTGTTTCTCGGCGGCTGGCTGCCGCCGGTCCCGTTATCTCCGTTCACTGGGGTTCCCGGCCCGATCTGGTTTATTTTGAAGGTTTGCCTGGTATTTTTCATGATAGCCATGGCGAAAGCCATGGTGCCAAGGTATCGCTACGATCAGCTGATGCGGCTTGGCTGGAAAGTGTTTCTGCCGATCTCGCTCGGCATGGTCGCCCTCGTCGCCGGTGTTCTCCAATTGACCGGCTGGGGCGCGGGCATGGGGCATTGACATTGGCTTGCAAGGAGGACCGGAAATGAAGCTCGACCAGGCCGCCAAAGCGGTTTTCCTCACCGAGTTCCTCAGTGCGTTTATGCTTTCGATGCGCTATTTCTTCAAGCCGAAGCCGACGCTCAATTATCCGCACGAGAAGAATCCGCAATCGCCGCGCTATCGCGGCGAACATGCCCTGCGGCGCTATCCGAACGGCGAGGAGCGCTGTATCGCCTGCAAGCTCTGCGAGGCGATCTGCCCGGCCCAGGCGATCACCATCGAAGCCGGGCCGCGCCGCAACGATGGCACCCGCCGCACCACGCGCTACGATATCGACATGGTCAAGTGCATCTACTGCGGCTTCTGTCAGGAGGCCTGTCCCGTTGACGCCATCGTCGAAGGGCCGAATTCGGAATTCGCCGTCGAGACCCGCGAGGAACTTTATTACGACAAGGACCGGCTGTTGGCGAACGGAGACCGGTGGGAGCGTGAGATCGCGCGCAATCTCGCGCTCGACGCGCCCTACCGGTAGGCGCTCGGTCGAGGCGCCAAAGAGAGGCCCGTTCCAATCGCCTGGGAATGGAACAAACGGGGGTTAATCGATGAATATCGCGGCGTGGTTTTTTTATTTGTTCTCGGCGGTGATGATTGGCGCCGCCTTCATGGTGATTTCCGCGCGCAATCCGGTTCACTCGGTGCTGTTTCTGATTCTCGCCTTTTTCAACGCGGCGGGGCTGTTTGTGCTGCTCGGGGCGGAATTTCTCGCGATGATCCTGGTCGTCGTCTATGTCGGCGCGGTCGCCGTCTTGTTCCTCTTCGTCGTGATGATGCTCGACGTCGATTTCGCCGAAATGAAACAAGGTTTCTTGCAATATTTGCCGGCCGGCGGACTCATTGGACTCGTGGTTCTGATCGAGGTCGCTTTCGTCGTCGGCGCCTGGACGATCGGACCCGTATCAATCGCCAATGTCACGACGCCGATGCCCCCCGGCATGTCGAATACCATGGCGCTCGGGCGGGTGCTCTACACACAATATGTCTACCTGTTCCAGGCAGCCGGGCTTATCCTGCTGACAGCCATGATCGGCGCCATTGTGTTGACCTTGCGCCACAAGGCCGGCGTGAAACGTCAGAACGTGGCGATCCAGAACGCGCGGACACCGGCCGAGGCGGTCGAGGTCCGCAAGGTTGCCTCGAGGCAAGGCATTTGAAACCGGGCATGGCAAGCTTGCACGCACGCGGCGCCGGGGAGAAACCATCATGACGATCTCGCTCGCCCAGTTCCTCATTGTCGCGGCCATTCTGTTCACGCTCGGCGTTGCCGGGGTAATCTTGAACCGCAAGAACATCATCGTGGTCTTGATGTCGGTTGAGCTGATCCTGCTTTCGGTCAACCTCAATCTTGTTGCCTTTTCGGCTTTTCTCGGCGATCTCACCGGTCAGGTTTTCGCACTGTTCATCCTGACCGTAGCGGCGGCGGAAGCGGCGATCGGACTTGCTATCCTCGTTGCCTATTACCGCAACCGCGGATCGATCGCGATCGACGACATCAACATGATGAAGGGCTAAGCCTTGCGATGTATGCAGCCATAGTCTTCCTGCCGCTCTTGGGATTTCTGATCGCCGGGACGTTTGGCTGGCGGATCGGTGCCCGCGCTTCCGAAATCGTCACCACCAGCCTCTCGTTCGTCTCGGCGTTTTTGTCCTGGATCGTTTTCTTCCAGGTCGCCCTCGGCACCGCGCCGGCGACTGTTTCGGTCATCGGCCATTGGTTCACCTCGGGCGCATTGCAGGTCGATTGGTCGCTCAGGATCGATACATTGACGGCGGTCATGCTTGTCGTCGTTGGCACGGTGTCGTCGCTCGTGCATCTTTATTCGATCGGCTACATGAGCGGCGATCCTTCGCGGCCGCGCTTCTTTGCCTATCTCTCGCTGTTCACCTTCGCCATGCTGATGCTAGTGACGGCCGACAATCTCGTTCAGTTGTTTTTCGGCTGGGAGGGGGTCGGCCTCCTGTCCTATCTTTTGATTGGCTTCTGGTATGAGAAGCCTCAAGCCAATGCCGCGGCGATCAAGGCTTTCGTCGTCAATCGTGTTGGCGATTTCGGATTCGCGCTCGGCATGTTTCTAGTGTTCACCCTGACCAATTCGGTCGGCTTCGATCAGATCTTCGCGGCGGCGCCAGGCCTCGCCCATAAGACGGTCCATGTCTTCGGCCTCGACATGGATGCGATGACAATCACTTGCCTGCTTCTTTTCATGGGCGCAATGGGCAAATCGGCCCAGTTCCTCTTGCATACCTGGCTGCCCGACGCCATGGAAGGACCGACCCCCGTCTCGGCGCTTATCCACGCGGCGACCATGGTGACCGCGGGCGTCTTCATGGTCGCGCGGCTGTCGCCGCTTTTCGAACAGGCGCCGGCGGCGCTCTCCTTCGTCACCGTCATTGGCGCAACGACCGCGTTCTTCGCCGCGACGATTGCCCTCGTCCAACCCGATATCAAAAAGGTCATCGCCTATTCGACCTGCTCTCAGCTCGGCTACATGTTCGCCGGCCTCGGCGTCGGCGGCTATTCGCTCGGAATTTTCCATCTGTTCACACACGCCTTCTTTAAGGCGCTTTTGTTTCTGTGTGCTGGGTCGGTGATCACGGCGATGCATCACGAGCAGGACATGCGCCACATGGGCGGACTTTGGCGAAAGCTTCCCTTCACCTTCGCCATGATGACGATCGGCACCTTGTCGATCACCGGCTTTTCCTACACCGCCGGCTATTATTCCAAGGACGCGATCATCGAGGCGGCCTTCGCGTCGGACCGCGCCGGCGCCTTCTATGGCTTTCTGCTGACGACGGCGGCCGCCGGGCTGACCTCCTTCTATTCGTGGCGGCTCGTCTTTTTGACGTTTTTCGGCGCCCCGCGCTGGGCCGCCGCCGGTCACGATCATGCCGCGCATGACCACGGGGCGCATGATCACGAGGGGCATGCGCTCGATCCGCATGAATCGCCCCTTACCATGCTCATTCCCTTGGGCGTTCTCGCCCTGGGCGCCTTGTTCGCAGGCGTCGTTTTTTCGCATGATTTCATCGGCGAGGGCGCCGGCGAATTTTGGAAAGGGGCGCTTTATCTTGGACCCTACAAGCATCTTATCGAGGCCCGGGAAGATATTCCAGGGATCGTGAAGCAGCTTCCCACGCTGTTGATGATCTTTGGATTTTTGGTCGCGGTGTTGTTTTACGTTCTGGCGCCGGCGATCCCGGGGCGCTTGGCGCACATCGCCCGGCCGCTTTATGAGCTTCTTCTCAACAAATGGTATTTCGACGAGCTCTACGACAAGATTTTCGTGCATCCGGCTTTTTGGCTTGGCAGATTGTTCTGGAAAGGCGGCGATGGTGCCATCATCGACCGATTCGGACCCGATGGCGTCGCCGCTTGGGTCGTCGATATGACCGGACGCGCCGTCAAGCTGCAAAGCGGCTACATCTACACTTACGCTTTTGCCATGCTCGCCGGTCTCGCCGCCCTCATTACCTGGTATGTAGCCTCGGGAGTTCGCTGATGTTTGGCTTCGGCATTTTGTCCTGCATCGTCTTTTTGCCGCTTGCCGGCGCGGGCTTTATCCTCGCCCTGCGCGGCAACGACGAAGCCACCTTGGAAAACGCCCGCCGGGCCGCGCTCGGGACGACCGTCATTGTCTTACTGTTGTCGCTTCACGCCTATGCGAGGTTCGATCCTTCCTCCTCCGCTTTTCAATTCGTCGAGGAGAAAGGCTGGTTCGGACACGGCCTTGTCTACAAGATGGGCGTTGATGGAATATCGTTTCCGTTCGTCTTGCTGACTACTTTCTTGATGCCGATCTGCATTCTAGCGTCATGGCAATCGATTCAGAATCGCGTCAAGGAATATATGATCACCTTCCTTGTTCTCGAAACCCTGATGGTCGGCGTTTTCTGCGCCCTCGATCTCGTGCTCTTCTACCTTTTCTTCGAGGGCGGGCTCATCCCGATGTTTCTCATCATCGGAATTTGGGGCCACGCGAGACGGGTCTACGCGAGTTTCAAATTCTTTCTTTATACGCTCGTCGGATCGCTGCTGATGCTGCTTGCGGTCATGGCGATGTATGGCGTGGCCGGGACAACCGACATCACCATCCTGCTGCATACACACTTTCCTTCGTCCATGCAGAAATGGCTGTGGCTCGCGTTCTTTGCCTCGCTCGCCGTCAAGACGCCGATGTGGCCGGTCCACACCTGGCTTCCCGACGCGCATGTTGAAGCCCCAACAGCGGGTTCCGTGATGCTTGCCGGCGTGCTCCTCAAGTTCGGCGGCTACGGATTTATCCGCTTTTCCTTGCCAATGTTCCCCGAGGCTTCGGCCTATTTCGCGCCACTTGTCTTTGCATTGTCGGTCATAGCGATCATCTATACCTCGCTCGTTGCCTTGGTGCAGGAGGACATGAAGAAGCTCATCGCCTATACCTCCGTGGCGCATATGGGTTTGGTGACGATGGGCATCTTCAGCGTGACCCCGCAGGGTGTTCAAGGCGCCGTGTTTCAGATGGTCTCGCATGGCCTCGTCTCGGCCGCTCTGTTTCTTTGCGTGGGAGTCCTCTACGATCGCCTGCATACCCACGAGATCGCGGCCTATGGCGGTCTTGTCGCCCGCATGCCGATCTATGCCGCGGTTTTCATGATCTTCACGCTCGCCAATCTTGGCCTGCCCGGCACCTCGGGCTTTATCGGCGAGTTCCTGACGTTGCTTGGCACCTTCAGGATCAACAGCTGGGTCGCGTTTCTGGCCACCACCGGCGTCATCTGGTCGGCCGCCTACGCGCTTTATCTTTATCGCCGGATCATATTCGGCGTTCTCGACAAGCCCAGCCTTGCGCCGCTCCTCGACTTCTCGTGGCGCGAGGCCACACTGTTCGCGCCGCTTGTTGCTCTGACGATCTTCTTCGGCGTCTACCCGGCCCCGGTTTTGGAGGCCTCGGCGGTCGCCATAAGCTCCCTCATCAAAGGCTATGGCACAACCCTCGATGAGACCAAGACGACGGCGCTCTTTCGCCTAAAGGCCGAATAGAATGGCATCGCTCTCCCCGGCCCTCGCGCATTGCCTGCCGGAACTCATTCTGGCGGCGGGCGTTCTCGTGCTCGTGCTGCTCGGGGCTATTCGCCGCAAGGAATCGGACGGGCTTGTAACCGAGATCGCCGCCGGTCTGCTCGGCGCCGCGATCGTGGTCATCCTGCTCGGCGGCAAGAGGAATGCCATCGTCTTCGATGGCGCCTTCATTAATGACGGATTCGGGCGCTTCATGAAGGTGCTGACGCTCGCCGGATCGCTCGTCACCTTGGTCATGAGCCGGGATTTTCTGGCCGCCGAAAAAATCGACAAATTCGAGTTTCCGATCCTCGTTCTTTTGGCGACGCTCGGGATGTTGATGTTGATTTCGGCGGCTGGCCTCATCGCGCTTTATCTCGGGCTAGAATTGATGTCGCTCGCCCTCTTTGTCCTCGCCGCGTTCCATCGCGACAATACCCGGGCGTCGGAGGCTGGCCTCAAATATTTCGTGCTCGGCGCCCTTTCGTCTGGCATGCTGCTTTATGGCGCTTCCCTGCTCTATGGTTTCGCCGGAACCGTTTCATTCGCGGGCATCGCCGAAACCATCAACGGAAAGGCTTCTCTCGGCGTCGTCTTCGGACTTGTGTTCCTAATGGTCGGGCTTGCATTCAAGATGTCGGCCGTGCCGTTCCACATGTGGACGCCGGATGTCTACGAAGGCGCGCCGACGCCGGTGACCGCTTTCTTTATCACGGCGGTGAAGACGGCCGCCGTCGCCATTACGCTGCGGGTGATCCTGACCGCCTTTCCGGGGATTGCCCCGCAGTGGCGGCAGATCGTGATCTTCCTTTCCATCCTGTCGATGGTGCTCGGCGCCTTCGCCGCGATCGGCCAGGCCAACATCAAGCGCCTGATGGCCTATTCCACGATCAGCCACGTCGGCTTTGCCCTCGTCGGCCTCGCGGCGGGCGGCGAAGCCGGCGTCGCCGCCGTGCTCGCCTATATGGCGATTTATCTCGTGATGACGCTTGGCACCTTCGCTGGAATCCTGTCGATGCGGGTAAACGGTGCGGGCGTCGAAAATATTTCCGATCTTTCCGGACTCGCCCGGACCGACAGGATGATGGCGTTCTTC
>JBAUNU010000259.1:0-4288 GCA_049579405.1 Methylocella sp. | reverse complement strand
CGCCTGCCGCGCGCAGACGCGCGAGGACCGCGTAACCCTTTGGCGCGGTTTTGCTCAAGGCATCGAAGGCGGCCGCGGCTTCGGCGGGCTTGCCGTCGCGCGACAGTTGTGCGGCGGCTTCGTATTTCGTGCCGGCTGCCTGCGCCGCCTCCTCGCGGTAATGGCCGTAGAAGCGCGAGCCCCCCGTCGCAGCCACGACGAGCACAGCAAAAACTATCAACAAATATCGATACTTGGTCCAATACCGCAGGACTCGGTCGCGGCGGAGGTCTTCGTCGACTTCGCGGAAAAATTCGGTCATTTGTTTCCCACGCGCTGATCGATCCCTTGATATTCTTACCTGTCAGCTAGCATGCGCGGGCTAAAAAAGCCACGGCCATTTTCCGCCCGCGCCGGCAGCTAATCCCCGCGCATGCGGTCTCGCGCGGCGGAAAGCCCGCGTTCCGCGCGGACATGGGTTGTCGCGGCGGCAAGGCCGAACAACGGCATATTGGCATAGATGGTTTCATATTTGCCCGGGTCGATGAGATAGGTCTCATGCCAAATGCCGACCGTGCCGTCCTTGCCGATGGCGCGGTTGAACGCCGCCCAGGCCGGAAAATGCTCGGCGGAGGTGTCATGCGCATAGGCAATGAGATTGTCGAACGAGTCCCAATATTGCTGCACCAGGAAAATCCGCCCAGAATGATACAGCCGGTGCGAGAGCAAGCCGGCCTGTGGCTTGCGGTCGAGCTCGGCAAGCATGCGTGGCATGGCGGTGAAGACGGGCAGCCATTTATGCGCCGCCCATAGCTTGTTTAGCCGCAAGCCAATCAGAAAAAGCACCAGAGGCTTGTCCGTGCGCGCCGTATAACGGCCGTTGAAAATTTCAGCTATGTCGAGTCTCCTCGCGATTGTGGGTTCCGCGACGGTAGCACAGAGGCAGACTCGCGGCCTCACCGCTGGAACACCGCGGAGGGGATCGCTTCCCAACCTCACTCGGCCGCACGGCGCGCTGGTTTGTCATCCCCTCGAAAGCCAATTCGCCGCGCTTCCCGCGATGATCCCGCGCAATCAGCGGCTAGATCACCGGCGTCACGAATAGCGTGAAAATCGTACCGATGCTCATCCCCGCCGCGATGACGATCCGATCGCGAAGCGGCTCTTCGCGCCGACGCCCTCGGCGGCAATCAGGGGAACCAGGACATCATGGCCGCCGTGGTCATGAGGACCGGGCGCAGCCGCACGGAGGCGGCACGTTTCGATCGCCTCGCGGGGGCCAATACCTTCCTGCACGTGAAGCTTGTTGGCGAATTCCAGCGTCAGGATATCAAGTTTGGAAATGAGGCCGGTCAGTCCGCGCATAAATATTCAGGCTCGCCGCGCCCCGCCCAGGAAAACGTTTCCCGGCGTCGTTGGTTTCATCTTTCCGCCGTGCCGTTGTAGCATGGCGATGCGGCAATTCCCCCGGCCCACCGGCCACCTGGAGGGTACATGACCCTTAAAACGCGTAACGCCGTCGTGACCGGCTCGACCAGCGGCATTGGTCTTGCCACCGCCCGCGCGCTCGCCAAGGAAGGCGCCAACGTGATGATCAACGGCCTGGGCGATGCCGGCGCTATCGAAGCCGAGCGGGCGGGCATGGCGAAGGAGTTCGGCGTCACGGCGGTTTATTCCGCCGCCGACATGACCAAGCCGGACGAAATCCGCGCCATGGTGAAGGAAGCCGAGGCGAAGCTCGGCTCGGTCGATATTCTCGTCAACAACGCCGGGGTTCAGCATGTCGCGCCGATCGAGGAATTTCCGCGCGAAAATTGGGATATGATCATTGCCATCAATCTCTCCGCCGCGTTCCATGCGATGGCCGCCGCGATCCCCGGCATGAAGGCGCGCAAATGGGGCCGTATTCTCAGCACCGCCTCGGCCCATTCGCTCGTCGCCTCGCCGTTTAAATCCGCCTATGTGACGGCCAAGCATGGCCTTGCCGGACTGACCAAAACGGCGGCGCTTGAACTCGCGGCCTTCGGCGTCACGGTTAACTGTGTCTCGCCTGGCTATGTTTGGACGCCGCTAGTCGAAAAGCAGATCGCCGACACGATGGCGGCGCGCAACATGACGCGCGAACAAGTCATTCATGATGTGATTTTGGGGGCCCAGCCGACCAAAGGATTCGTGCCCGCCGATGGGGTCGCCTCGCTCTTCATCTATCTCTGCTCGGATGCGGCGGCGCAAATCACCGGCGCCAATTATTCGATCGATGGCGGCTGGACCGCCGAGTAGTTGGCATGGCGGACGCGAAAGATCAGGTCGACTGGACCGGGCAAAAAAGCGTGAGTCTCGCCCTGCAGGGCGGCGGCTCGCATGGCGCTTTCACCTGGGGCGTGCTCGACTATTTGCTCGAGGACGGAAGGCTCGACATCGAGGCGATCGCCGGGACGAGCGCGGGCGCGATGAACGCCGTGGTGCTGGCCGAGGGCTATCTCGAAGGCGGCCGCGAGGGCGCGCGCAACAGTCTCGCCAAGTTCTGGCAGTCGATCAGCGGCGCGGGTGCGTTTTCCCCCGTTGAGCGAAAGTTCCTCGATATTTTTTTCAGCTCGCCGTTGCAGTCGATGGCCACGCAATGGTGGACCGATTTCATCCCCCATTATTCGAGCCCTTACGACTTCAATCCCTTGAACATCAATCCCTTGCGCGATCATCTCGAAAAAGCCGTCGATTTTGCCAAGGTGCGCGCCTTGACCGAGCTCAAATTATTTATCGCGGCAACCAATGTCCAAACCGGCAGGATCAAGATTTTCGAGGGCCCGGAACTTGCCGCCGATCATGTCATGGCCTCGGCGTGCCTGCCCTATTTGTTTCGGGCCGTGGCAATCGAGGGGGTGCCTTATTGGGATGGCGGCTACATGGGCAATCCCGCCTTGTTTCCGTTGTTCTACAAAACCGCTTGTCCCGACATCGTCATCGTCCAAATCAATCCTATCGAACGCGACGCGGCGCCGCGTTCCGCGCACGAAATTCAAGATCGCCTGAATGAGATCAGTTTCAACGGTGCACTGTTGGGCGAGCTGCGGGCGATCGATTTCGTCAACCGGCTGATCGATTCGGGCAAACTATCGCGCGACGACTACATGCGCCCTTTCGTGCATAGGATCGGCGGCGGCCGCTACCTCGAATCTTTTCCGGTCGCTTCGAAACTCGATGCTTCCTGGCCGTTGATCGGCAAATTGCATGGACTTGGGCGAGAGGCCGCAAAGCAATGGCTCGACGACACCTACGATTCGATTGGGCTGAAGGGCACCCTCGATCTGCGGATGGCCTATAGTTGACCGGAATTTTTCCTGAAACCGCATTCAATGCGGTCGCATAACAAAGCCGCAGGAAATCCTGTGCCGCTCATGTCAAAGCATTAAACGCTCCACGGGCACCGATAGGCGGATGATCAAGCCTTTGGGTTTCCAGTCGTAGGAAAGCTGACCTCCGAACTGACCTGTCACGAGGCGGCACACGAGCGAACTTCCGAAGCCTTCATGTTCCGCCGGCCCGTCGAGGAATGGGCCGCCATGCTCTTTCCAGGTCAGCAGAAGTTCGTCCTCCTTCACGGACCAATCGATGTGGATGTAGCCTCCAGGAGACGATAGAGCCCCATACTTGGCCGCGTTCGTCGCGAGCTCGTGCATCACAAGAGCGATGCCCGTGACGGCATTGCCGCCGATCGGCAGACAAGGCCCGGTGACGATGTAGAACCCGTGGTCTTTGCAGCGCTCCGGATCGACATAGGGAGCAAAGATCGTTTGGACGAGAGCGTGCAAGGTCGTGTCCTGGCGCGGTTCCCCGTCCCCGTTGATCAAGCCGGGCCGCGTGAGCGCGTGAGCGCGCGCGAGCGCGCCCAGCCTTCCCCGGATCGCCTCGGCCATGTCCGCCGGCGTGCGGGCGGAACGCGCACTCAGGGTCACCAGACCACTCGCAACGGCGAAAAGATTCTTGACGCGATGGCGCATCTCTCTGAGGAGAAGATTCTGTTGTTCCTGAGCTCGCGTGCGCTCGGTGATGTCGCGGGCGATTTTTGATGCGCCGATGATCCTGCCCTCGGCACTCTTGATGGGGGACACGGTCACCGAAATCTCGACCAGACTTCCATCTTTGCGCTGGCGAACGGTTTCATAGTGATCGATGGTCTCACCGCGCCGGATGAGCGAAAGAATTTCGGACTCCTCGTCGTGGCGATCCGTTGGAATCAAGAGCGTGATAGACTTGCCGATAACTTCTTCTGCCATGTAGCCGAAGAGCCGCTCTGCCCCCGGGTTCCAGG
>JBAUNU010000258.1:0-1810 GCA_049579405.1 Methylocella sp. | reverse complement strand
CAAGGGACGGTGAAGATTTCCGCCCACCAAGCGACGCGCTCGACGATGGCTGCGTGCGGCACCGCGCCGCTAGGCCCGCCGAACATCACATAGTCGGCGCCCGCCTCGCCGGCGGTCATCGCCGCGTCCCGCGTCGGCAATCCTCCGGCGCCGACAATGTGGCCGGGTTTTATCGCGCGCAAAGCCCTTTCGAGCCTTTCCCCGCTCCCATCAATATGGACGCCATCGGCACCGGCGCGGAGCGCCAGTCGCGGATCGTCCGCGACGAGGCAAGCAACGCCGTGCCTTTGCACCAAAGGGGCGAGCGCGCGCACGATCTTCTCCTCCTCGTCTTCATCCCGCGCGGCGGTTCGCAACAGCACGCAAGCCACGTCGCACGTCGCCATCGCCGCCTCGAAAAGGAGAGGGTAAGGAGTCCAATCGGAGATAGTCGGGGTGATCAAATAGAGGCGAGGCGCGTCCCTGGGCATGACCCGAAGCAGCTCCGGCGAGGTTCCATGCCCAACCTTATTGGATTTTGCGACGGATTTATGCCCGACATTAGCACGCGCGCGCCCACCCTGGGTCAGCTTGTCGCGAACCGGCATCCGTGCTACCCGCAGCCCAGGGAGAATTCCAGACGATGGCTGACGGAAAAGGAAACGGCAACGGCGACGCCGCGCAGGCCGACATCGCGCCTTCGATCAACGCGATGGTGCAATACACCAAGGATTTTTCCTTCGAGAACCCGAATGCGCCGCGCTCCCTGGGGCCGCAAGAGAAACCGCCGAATATTTCCATCCAGGTCAATGTCAACGCGCGGCAAGTCGCGGAAGCCGACTTCGAGGTGAATATTCTCCTCGAAGGGTCGGCGGGCGAGGGCGCCGGTCTCCTGTTCAAGTTCGAGCTCGACTATGCGGGTCTGTTCCGGCTGCGCAATATCGCCCCAAACGACATGCATCCGGTCGTCATGATCGAATGCCCCCGCCTTTTGTTTCCTTTCGCGCGCCAAATTATCGCCGACGCCGTGCGCGCGGGCGGCTTTCCGCCGCTTTACATCGATCCGATCGATTTCGCCGCGCTTTACCGCAAGCGTCTCAGCGAGGCCGCCGCCAAGGCGCCGTCTTCGGCAAGTTGAGCTTTTCCGCGGCGAGCGAAAATGGACTCTAGGTGCCGCTGAGAGTCTCCGAAAAGTTCGTCACGTCGGACAAGGGTTTCTGAGCATGGCCTGCCCTTGAGCCTCTATCCGGATCGGGGCAGCGATTTTTCCCCCGCCCGAGGCGGGCGGTAAGGCCGATCGGCGGCGTCCAGTGCAGGCGGGCCGCGCCCTCGACGGCTGACCAGGGGGTTGGCGCCGGCTAATTAGCTATCGGCGGGCTAAGCATCAGCGTTCTTCTTCGTCCCCGATCTCGCCATCAATGAGGTCACCGACGTCGTCGGCATCCTCTCCCTCTTCCTCGAGGAACGCATCGTCGACGGTTTCGATCTCGGTATCGTCGTCCGCCGCCGCCGCAACCTTGTCCTCCCCGGCATCGGCTTCCTCAAGCGGAATCAGCACGGTTCCCGCGCCGGGCGGCGGCTCGTCATCGGCCACTGCGGCGTGATGGGCCACGCGCGACAGCGGAGCGGCGTGAAAAATCGCCCCGCATTTCGGGCACATGATGGGCGATTTGTTCAGATCGAAGAAGCGCGCGCCGCAGTTCTGGCATTGATGCTTATTACCGAGCTCGGGTTTGGCCACGGAACCTACCTCTGGATGGGGCGGAAGCCTGCCGGTGCCGGAGCCGCCGCCGCGAAGCCTGGCGGTCCGGTTAGTGATGCGAGGCCCGCC
>JBAUNU010000257.1:0-7706 GCA_049579405.1 Methylocella sp. | reverse complement strand
GCCGGTGTCCGACGGCGACCGGCTGGCGGCTCGGCTCGACAGGCGGGCTGGTCCTATTGCCGGGCCGCTCATCGTGCTCGTGCATGGCCTCGCAGGCTCCGAGGCGAGCGGGAATGTGGTGGCGAGCATGCGGCATCTGGTCGGCCAAGGCTGGCCGGTCTTGCGCCTAAACCTACGCGGAGCCCTCCCGTCGAGCCCGACCGCCGCCGGGCACTACCATGCCGGCCGGACCGAGGACCTGGCGGAGGCCTTGCGCGGCCTGCCGGCGGATCTAACCCGGTCTGGGATCGTGCTGCTCGGCCACTCGCTGGGCGGCAATCTCGTGCTGAAGTTCATGGGCGAAGGCGGGCACGGCCTGCGGGTGCTGGCCGCTGTCACGGTGTCCACCCCGATCGACCTTGCGGCGACCTGTGCCCGGATGATGACCCGACGCAACTTCGTCTATCACCGCTACATGCTCGATGCCATGAAACGCGAGGCGCTGGCGCCGGGCGCGGGGGTGAGCGCCGCTGAGCGGGCCGCCATCGCCGCTGCCAAGACCGTCTATGAATTCGACGACCGCTTCATCGCGCCGCGCTTCGGCTACCGGAATGCCCAGGATTATTACGAAAGCAATGCCGCCAAGCATTTCCTTGCCGCCATCGCGCGGCCGATGCTGATCCTGCACGCGCTGGACGACCCTTGGATTCCGGCGGCATGCTACACCGCGATCGACTGGCCGCGCCTGCCGATGATCGAGGCGGTTCTCACCCGACGCGGCGGGCATCTCGGCTTCCACGGCCGGGGCAGTTGCGTTCCTTGGCATGATCGGGTGACGGCGTGGTGGCTCGCGCGAAGGTTGGACCAAACGAGATGACACCGAGCAAGTCTTCCCCAAGCTGAAGCACCTCCCATGAAAAACCGCCGAGCGGCCCCCCAAGGCTACCTTGAAACGCAGCGCGACAGTCTTTCGGGCTTCCTCAAGGTCAAGATCTAGGTTCATGCAAACTTTTGAGAAAGGTTCAATTATGAACGGTTCCAGCCGTAACTTTGCCATTGTCACCTAATAGAGCTTAAATGGAGTTTGGTTAACTTCAGTGACTTCGCTCAGGCCGCCGGTGCCGTGGCGGAACTAGTCCTGCCTTTGTGCGTTTAAGGCTTTAGCTTGGTCAGAATAAGGTTATCAACCCTTGGATCATCTTGAACTTCCGTGCAAACCTGGCGCGATCGTTCCCAGCGGGTCGAACGGGAGACTAGTGGTCATGTCGAACCGCGTGCCTTTGGCGTCGTCGTCGGCGGCGCCAGCGGCGGGGGGACTTGCCGTTGCGCTTAAGGCAGCGCTCAAGGCACGCGGTGGACTTTGGTTTGGCTGGTCTGGCAAAACCAGCGAGAAGAGCCCACTCGACTGCCAATTGGGGACTTTTGGATCGCTCAACTATGCCGTGTCCGACCTTTCGCGCCGCGATATGGAGCAATATTACCACGGCTTCGCCAACCGGGCGCTGTGGCCGATCTGTCATTATCGTCTCGATCTCGCCGATCTGTCGGAATGCAACGCCGCCGCTTATTTCCGGGTCAACGAGCAATTTGCCCGGCAACTCCACAAGATGCTGCGCCAGGACGACGTCATTTGGGTGCACGACTATCATTTGATTCCGATGGCAAGAGTCCTGCGCGAGCTGGGCTGCGTCAACCGGATCGGCTTTTTCATGCATATTCCCTGGCCGGGGCCGGAAGTCGCCAGCGCTTTGCCGGCCTATCAGCGAATACTTCGTTCGTTTGGAGCCTATGATGTCGTTGGTTTTCAGACCGAGACCGACGCCGGTAATTTTCGCGACTGCATCGTGAGTGCCAATGTGGGCCGAGTCGCCGGCGGCGAGTGGTGCGAGATCGACGGCCGCCGGACGCGGGTCAGCGCGTTTCCCATCGGCATCGAGACCGCCGCATTCGCCAAGGAAGCCCGTGTCGCCGAAAACAGCATGACCGTGAAATGCACGCTCGCGAGCCTCGAAGGCCGGGACCTGATCATTGGGGTAGACCGGCTCGACTACTCGAAAGGCTTGAAACAGCGAATCGAAGCGTTTTGCACGTTTCTCGAGCGTTCGCCACGGGCGGAGCGGGCGCGTGTGACAATGCTACAGATCACGCCCAAGTCGCGCTCGGAGGTTCCCGAATATGCCCGCTTGCAGCGCGAATTGGCGGAAGAAGTCGGCCGCGTGAATGGCAAACTCGGCGATGTCGATTGGACTCCTCTGCGCTACATCAACAAGACGATGAGCCGCTCGGCCCTGGCCGGGCTTTATCGTATCGCGCGGATCGGCCTCGTGACACCCTTGCGCGACGGCATGAATCTCGTCGCGAAGGAATATGTCGCGGCGCAAGCACCGGATAATCCTGGCGTGCTCGTCTTGTCGCAGTTCGCCGGCGCGGCCCATGAACTAAAAAGCGCCTTGATCATCAACCCCTACGATATTGAAGCGACCGCCGCCGCCATCGCGCGCGCCTATGCCATGCCGCTCGAAGAACGCAAGGAGCGCTGGAACGCCATGATGGCGGTGCTGCGCGCGAACAGCATCCACGATTGGACAGCCCGCTTCCTTCAGGCTCTGGGGAATGAACACGACGGCGGGGAGATCGACAGCCCGCTGACGGGAGGTGCTCTTTTGCCGGCGGCCGCGGGCCTAAGCCGCACTGCGGCGGACCGCGCCCGCTTGGACGGCCTCGAGGCGCTCTGTGATCTTGCCGGAGCGGCGGTGCCGGGCGCTTATTTCTTAACCAAATCCTAGCCGGTGCGGCACCCTTCGGTCAGGCGCCGTTCAAGAGCGCTTGCGGCGAGACGCCTTAAAGGGCAAGGATTTAAACACGGTTGGGATGGCAGGATGCCACGATGCAAAGCATGACTCGCGAGGGAAAAATAGGCGTGGCGGCCAGGGAATGGCCCCTGGCGCCGAGGCTTTTGATCACCGCCGTGTTGTTAAGCTTTTGCAGTGCCGGTCACGCCGCCGATTCGGCTTCGGGCACAGCGTTTCCCGCCGCCGCGGGAGATCCGGCAACCGTTGGCGCCCCCTGTCAAGTTGGTGCGCCAGTCTGGGCGCCGCCGGCGGCGACGGCTGAAGATTTGCCCTGGGCGTCCGTCTGGCTTGGGCATTTTTCCGGTGGCCGCCACTTTGTAGTAGATGGCTATGGGCAAATCCTTATCGATTGGCGGGATGATAAAGTCTGTTTTCCGTCGCGCCAAATGTGTCAAGCCTGGATCGCCGCCTTGCGTCGCGCCTATCATCGGCCCGAGGGCTATTGGACCTGCCTGCTGCTGCGCTGAATAGCGCAACTGCGTTTAGCGCCCTCATCCTATATTTCAGCATACTGATTTGGAAAGCCTCGATGTTCGATGCCCTGAAAGGTTTTATCGCCGAGGTCAGCGGCGCGGAGGCGCCCGCCCGGAGTTATGGCGAGGAGGACTATCGTCTCGCGGCGGTGGCCTTGCTGATTCACGTCGCCAATGTCGACGGCCAGACGGACCTCGCCGAGCGGCGCCGGCTGAAGACAATCATCGCGGAGCGGTTCGGCCTCGACGCGAAACCAGTTTCGGAATTGATCGCAACGGCGGAGCAAAGCGACCACGAAGCCGTCGATTTATACCATTTCACCAGCGTCCTGAAACGCAGGCTCGACGACAATGGATGCCAGAACATCGTGGAGATGCTGTGGGACATCGCGTTCGCCGATGGCCTGGCCGGTGAATTAGAGGAAAACACGATCTGGCGCATTGCCGAACTTCTTGGCGTTTCGACGCGCGACAGGGTCTTGCTGCGCCAGCGGGTGGCCGGACAAACGCCACGGGACGCCCCTTTCGAAGGCCCCTGGTCCGCGCCTGCCGCGAAAGGGAAAGCATGAGCGAGACGGGTCGAACGCGGGACGGGCGCGAGACGCGCCGCATCACCCTGATAACCGGCGCCTCCGGCGGGATCGGGGCCGATCTTGCCCGCGTTTTCGCCCGGCATCGTCATGATCTGGCGCTTGTTGCGCGCAGCCGAGTTAAACTCGAGGCTCTCGCCGATGAAATCGCCGCTTTGGGCAGGCCGCGGCCCTTGGTGCTGGCATTCGACCTGACCGAACGTGGCGCCGTCAACAAACTCGTTGCGGCGCTGGACGCTGCGGGCGCCGCGCCGGACATTCTCGTGAACAACGCCGGGTTTGGCCTGGCCGGCCCCGTTGCCGGGCTCGACGCGGCCGAACAGCTCGCGATCGTCGATCTCAATGTCAAAACGCTCGTTGAAATGACTTTGCGGTTCCTGCCCAGTATTCGCTCGGCCCGAGGCAAGATTTTGAACGTAGCATCAATCGCGGCGTATTTTCCGGGCGGCCCGGGAATGGCGGCCTATTACGCCTCCAAATCCTTTGTTCTCTCGTTCTCGCTGGCCCTCTCGCAAGAACTGGATTCGCAGGGCGTCACGGTCTCGGCGCTATGTCCCGGCTACACTAAGACGGGTTTCCAGGCCCGCGCTGGGATCGGTGCAAACATGGATCTGGGCCGTTTTCCGGCTTCCACCGCCGTGGAGGTCGCCGAGGCGGGCTATGCCGGGCTGATCGCCGGACGCCGCGAGATCGTGCCAGGGTCGCTGAACAAACTCGGCATTGGGCTCTTGCCATTTTTGCCAAGATCCATAACTTTGGCGGTCATTTCGCGGTTGCAGCAAAAGCGGGCCCTTGACCCCTAGTGCCAAAGCCCGGCGCTGCTATTTCAAGTCGCGATCAAATCGCAAGCGATGCCTAAAGGGATCAAATCTCGCGGCAGGATTCTCATCGTCCTGCATCAAGCGCATGCGACTCCGGGGCGGCTCGGACGGCTCTTGCGCGCGCAAGATTTTGAGCTCGATTGCCGGCGTCCCTGCTTCGACGATCCACTGCCGGAAACGCTAAGCGGTTACGCCGGCGCGATCGTCTTCGGCGGCCCGATGAGCGCCAACGACGAAGCCGCGTGGGTGCGCCGCGAAATAGACTGGATCGGGATCCCGCTTAAGGAAGACACGCCTTTCCTTGGCATTTGTCTCGGCGCCCAGATGCTGGCGCGCCATCTCGGCCGCCGCGTCTGCCCGCATCCGCAAGGGCGGGTCGAAGTGGGCTATTACCCGATCCAACCGACCGAACACGGGCATCGCATTTGCGAGTGCCGGTTCCCCAACCACGTCTATCAATGGCACCGCGAAGGTTTCGATCTGCCGAACGGCGCGACCCTGCTTGCCAGCGGCCAGGATTTCGAGGCGCAGGCCTTCCGCTATGGCGACAAGGCCTATGGCTTCCAGTTCCATCCGGAGGTGACTTTTCCGACGTTGTGCCGCTGGACTCTCCTCACCCGCGAGCGCATGGCCGAACCAGGTGCACGACCCCGCCATCGCCATATCGAAGACTGGTTCCGGCACGACGGCGCCGTGGCGCGATGGTCCGGCGCTTTTCTGCCCCGCTGGCTCGCCGGCCCGCCTGCCGTACTTCCCGGTTGGACGGAATCGTCAAATCGGCAAGAAACCGCAGCGCACAAATAAATTGGAGCGTTTAAGGCGGCAAAATGGCCGACATCTCTTACGCCGGAACAGGAGCGAGCACATGGGGCGAATCGGTGGCAGGGATACTGCTAACGCCGCGCCTCTCATAATCAAGCAGGACCCACTGAACTGAACGTCCGAGTGGAGTCACTGCTGGCCTTCACGCGACGGCAAGATTAGGCGCACGGCGGTACCGAGGCTGCCGCTCTCCCGCTCGACCTGGCCGCCGAGCTGTTGGGCCAAGCGGTCGACCAGGCGGCCGCCGAGTCCGGAATCGGCCCCTCGAGGATCGAGCCCTTGGCCGTCGTCGGCGACCGTCAGACGAAGCTCCCCCGGCAGCCGCTTTAGCGTCACCGTGACCGTGCCATGCGCCTCTCCCGGAAAACCATACTTGACAGCATTCGTGACGAGCTCGTTCACAATGAGCCCGATCGGAATTGCCCGGTCGGTCGGCAGAAGCTCGCTGTCGATGTCGGTCTTGAGCATGATGAACGCGTCGCCATCCTTATATACTGATGCGATCAGGTCGCGGCATAGCTCATTCAAATAGGTCGCCGCATCGACCGCCTCAAAGGTGCCGGCATCGCTTAGCTTTGAATAGAGGTGCCCGAGGGCCAGGATGCGACGCGACACCCTCGCAAGCGCCGCTTTGCCCTCGGCGCTCTCGAGGCTCCGCGCTTCAATCGTGATCATTGAAGCGATAAATTGAAGGCTGTTCTTGACCCGGTGTGTCAGCTCTTGCAGCAGCAAGCCGACACGCTCGTCGGCCGCGTGCTCGCGCTCAAGCCTCACGCGCCCGGTGGTGTCTTCGATCGCCAGCAGAAGCTGTTGTGTCTCGTTGCCTGGCCGGTGAACTGCGCGCGCGTTGAGCAGCATTATACGCTGGCCGATTGAGGGGAAGAAATGCTCGACTTCAAAGGCCTCGATGGTTTTTCCGCCAGAAATGATGGCCTCGAGCAAGGTGCGGAGCTCGGGAATGTCCCACTCTCCGTTGCCGATCTCATAAAGCTTCCGCCCGACTGTATGCTCTGGCGCGACTGCGAACATGTGGCAGAAGGAGCGGTTCGCAAAGCGGATGGTCAGATCGGGGTTTAGCACGAGGATGCCTTCGCGGATCGTCTCCACGAGATCCAGCGGGTCGATGTCAACCATGTCGCGCACGGCAGCGGCTCCTGGACAGGTCAGCCTCCCGCCAAGCTTGATTGTTAGCACATTGAGCAGGTGTTGTCGGTAATGTACATTACCGATTCAGTGGGGTCGCTTTTACGCGTATGTTTTGGGGAGGTGAAGAGCGACGTGCGCCCGGACCATCTGATAACATTCACAAGATGCGTTCACGAGGCCCTGCCGGTCAAGGATTGTGACTTGCCGCCGGCCGCCCAAAATCAAACCGGCACGTTCCAACTGGCGGGCAGCATTCGTGATGGTTGGTCTCTGGACACCCAGCATTTCGGCGAGCAGGTTCTGAGTGATCCGCAGTGTGTCATCGTCACAGCGGTCACGCATCATCAGCAGCCAACGCGCTAGCCGTTGCTTGAGGCTGTGCGTACCGTTGCACGCTACCGACACCAGGACCTGCTCGAGAAAGGATTGGACGTAAGCATACATGAGACTTCGGAAGGACGGCATCGACTCCATGGCCCGCGTGAAAGCCGCGCGCGGCATCTTTGCTGCGTCCCCCGGGACCTGGACGAGAAGCCGGACGGGGGAACTCTTGGCCCCGAAGACGGCTTGCACAGGCGTGTAGCCTTCCCTGCCAATCGTTGCCATCTCGATGATACTGCCGTCCGCATAAACCGCCACCACCGACACGACACCGCTGTCGGGGAAGAATACATGGTCGAGCGAACTATCAGCGTCCAGTAGGACCTGCTCGCGGTGGCAGGCAATGTGTTCAAGCTCCGGCATAAGCCGCTTGAGATCGGAGGGTGGCAAGGCGAGTAAAAGCCGATTGCGGGGCCAATTTGATGGAGCGCTCATACGCTCTTAATGACAACCGGTTCGTTTTGGTTGCGAGAGACCGCATTGTGACGGCATTCCATGGCTCGCCAGTTCAGCGCTAATACCAAGTCTCTGAAAGTTTGACTCCTGCGGCGGATTCCCGAATCGGCATTTATCTGATTCACCATGGCAAACAGCTTTCGAGAGGCTTGCCATGTCTACTCCGGTTCCGCTTCGCTCTGACTT
>JBAUNU010000256.1:0-2757 GCA_049579405.1 Methylocella sp. | reverse complement strand
GCTTGACGTCGCGCCGCGGCATGGCGCGGAAAAGAATGAGCTCGAGCAGCTCATACTCGCCCAAGGCATCGGCGCCGCCCTTGCGGAACCGGTCGCGCAACCGCTCGCGGTGGCCGAGGTAATGCGGCGGGCCGGCGGCGGGGGCCGATTCCCCTTTCGTCATGCGCCGTTCAACTCGGCGCCGTGGTAAGGCGGACGATGCAAACCCTTCGGCGAAAGGGTGAATGCTTCATAGCCGGTCTCGGTCACGCCGATCGAATGCTCGAATTGCGCCGATAGGGAGCGGTCGCGGGTCACCGCGGTCCAGCCGTCGGAAAGGATTTTTACTTCCTTGTGGCCGAGATTGATCATCGGCTCGATGGTGAACAACATGCCGGGCTTGAGCAGCAAGCCTTCGCCGCGCCGGCCGTAATGGAGAATGTTGGGTTCGTCGTGAAACAGGCGCCCGAGGCCATGGCCGCAAAAATCGCGCACCACGGAACAGCATTGGGGCTTGACCTCGGCGTAGTCCTGGATCGCGGCGCCGATATCGCCGGTCGTCGCGCCCGGGCGCACGGCGGCCATGCCGCGCAGCAGCGCCTCATAGGTCACTTCGACGAGGCGCTGCGCCCGGCGGGGAACTTCGCCAACAAAATACATGCGGCTCGAATCGCCGTGCCAGCCATCGAGGATCAAGGTCACGTCGATGTTGAGAATCTCGCCTTCCTTGAGCGGTTTGCCGTCGGGTATTCCGTGGCAAACCACATGGTTGATCGAGGTGCAGATCGATTTGCGGTAACCGCGATAGTCGAGCGGCGCCGGGTAGGCGTCATGCGCCATCGCGAAATCGAAAACGAGCGTGTCGAGAGCCTCGGTGGTGGTGCCGGGCCGCACATGCCCGGTCAGAAGGTCGAGCGCTTCGGCGGCGAGCTGCCCGGCCCGGCGCATTCCCGCGAACGCCTCCGGCCCATGCAATTTGATATGGCCGGCCTTGCGGCCCGCGACGTCCACAGAGCTCACAAACGTCATCGTGTCCGTCTCACGCGGCTTCCCTGCCTGGCTGATCGGCTTACCGTCAATTTAAGCCATTGTCGCGCCGAGGCAAGGTTGCGTGCGGAGCCTCCCCAAGATAGATACGGCGCCGCCAACGGAATCCGGTAAAACAGTCATTCCTCGCCTCGGCTTGCGAGGAAGCCAGGCTCCCGTGCCGGGTGATCGCGCGAGCGAGCATCGTCTCTTCCCATGCCGTCAAAAGCCCGGCCAGTCCGCGGAACATGACCTCTGTTCCTCCGGCGGCAAGCGGGCAAACAGGGCCAAGAAGGTTTAACCTTTTGCTCAGGCTTACAAGCCAGGATCGAGCGATTGGAGGTTGCGTACCATGAAGCCGAATGTCCGTGCAGGCAAAGCCTTGCCGCTAGTCCCGCTGCCCTTACTGTTTTGCCAGGCCTCGTCTCGACACCGGCAACGGCGGGCGGCGGGGACGCGGCCGCGGGCTTGCTTGGCGGCCTAGCCGGTTACGTCATTCAACGCGTCCGCGTCTGCGAGTAGGACGCCGCGATTTCCGAGCACCGTCCGTTAGCCAGACCGGCAACCACAACAATTTCTCCGCCGGCGGGATTGTGATCCTGTTCGTCGGCTATAGTCCCTATCGGCTTTTGCAAGGACCCTGATCTTGATCGCCGCTTGGCTATCCCTGCCGCTTCCGGCGTTGCTTTTGGTTTTGGCGACCTTTTACGGCGCCGCCGCCATGGTGTTGATCGGCCTTTCGTTCGGCGCTTTGGCGGGACCCTGGGTTCGAAGCTTTCAAGGCGTCGTGGCGCCCTTCGCCGGTGCGATCGTCGCCATATTGAGCATTCTCGTCGGCTTTCTCGCGAACGACGTCTGGGATCGCAACCAGCGCGCGGCGGCAACGGTGCGCGGGGAAGGCGCCAGTCTTATCTCCCTCCACGCCCTGGCCGCCGCCTTGGGTGCGCCGCACGTGGGGATCGATCGCGCCATCCGGGCTTATGCCATCGCCGTTATCGACATGGAATGGCCGCGTATGGAGAACGGCGAAGCGTCGCCTGAGGCCGAAGCGGCACAAGACGAATTGTTGCAAACCGTCGCGCAATCGGATTTTGCGCTTGGCAACGCAGCGCTAGGCCGCTTATTGCTCGACACCGCCATGAAGATCAGGGAGGCGCGGGGCGACCGGCTGGCGTTAAGCTCCGATTTTTCCGAAAGCTTTAAATGGACATGCGTTGTTTTGATCGCCGTGATGGCGCAGATCAGCGTTGCCGCGGTGCATCTCGACGAGGCGCGCGCTCAGATCGCGGCCATGGTCATTTTTACCTCCAGCGTCGTCCTCGTGATCGGATTGATCGCGGCCCACGAAGAGCCTTTCCAACCACCGCTCGGCATCAGTCCGGCGCCGATTGCCAAGGTTCTCGACATCGTGCCGGAAAGGTAAAGTCTCGCCGGATTGTTCGGCGAGCGAATTCCCGATCGCTAGCCCTGGAGCCCCAACAGGTTGTCCTCGGCGAGACCGAGGCGGCTGATGGGCGGGTTTGATGTCAGGCGGCCGTGGTTGTCTCGTCGCCCCTTTCCTGCCGCGTCCGGGCAAGAGGGGTCTCGTGTCCCTGCAAAAACGCAGTGGGATTCGCTCTTGGGTTTGGCGACTCCTGCTTTCAAGACACCAAAGAAATAAAATCGAAGTAACTTACGTAAATAGCGCCAACATCGATGTCATTCTCCAGATATTTTTTCGTCGAGCGGTCCGCAGTCTGGGCCTTCCGGGCC
>JBAUNU010000255.1:0-17104 GCA_049579405.1 Methylocella sp. | reverse complement strand
GCACCATCCCGAGGCGTCGCCCGGCCCGCGCGACAGCCATTACTTATTTGCCCGCTTCGTCGCGATGATGGAAAAGGCGAGGCTGGCTGGGGCGGATGTTAAAGGGAAGATAGCGACGACTTGACTTTTTTTGGCAAAGCTGAACCGGCGCAGGGCAATTCGGACGGGTGTCGGGGCAGGCCGAGTCTTCGCGGAGCGCCAAAGGATATTGCGTTTCCGGTTGCATGCGCGCGCGACTCCGACGCCGCCCGGGGTGCGGTCACGGTTAGCCCGCCACACTTGTCAGGATGGCTCGGTTCCAATCTTATTCGCCGAAGAAGTTCCAGATCCAGGGCTCGCCATAGGCCAACCGGCACCGAAGCGATCGAGCGCCACCCCGCGCTCGATCCTGCGTCGATCTCCCGCGCGAGCGCGACAAGTTTCGCGTCGGCTTCGTGGCATCTCTCTTCATGGCACGGCGGCAATCCTCGGGGCCTACCGCCACCCTCAAGTTCCAACCACTTCCGCCAGGGCGCCCTAAGCGTTGCCGGGGCGTGCGGCGAGTCGTGAGCGCGGGGTAAGAGACTCGATGTTTTCGAAAATCCTGATCTCCAATCGCGGCGAGATCGCCTGCAGAATCATCCGGACCGCGCGGCGGCTTGGCATTGCGAGCGCCGCCGTCTATTCGGACGCCGATCGCACGGCAATGCATGTCGCGCTTGCCGACGAGGCTTTTCGGATCGGTCCGGCGCCGGCCGGCGCGAGTTATCTCGACGGCGCCAAAATCATTGAAGCGGCGCAAAAATCCGGCGCCCAGGCAATTCACCCAGGCTACGGGTTTTTGTCCGAGAACGCGGATTTCGCGGAGGCGTGCGCCGCTGCGGGCGTCGTATTCATCGGACCGCCTCCGGCGGCAATCCGCGCCATGGGGGACAAAGCGCAAGCCAAGACCCTCATGGAGAAAGCCGGAGTCCCTCTGGTGCCAGGCTATCACGGGAGTGAGCAAGACCCCGCCCTCCTTTCGCGAAAAGCCTTGGCGCTCGGCTATCCCATCTTGATCAAACCCTTGGCGGGCGGCGGCGGCAAAGGCATGAAAATTGTGGCGCGCGAGGCCGAGTTCGCGGCCGCGCTCGCAAGCGCCAAACGCGAGGCGCTTTCCGCTTTCGGCGACGGCCGCGTGCTCATCGAAAAATATTTTTCGCGCACGCGCCATGTCGAGGTCCAGATTTTTGCGGACGCCCGGCAAAATGTTGTCCATCTCTTCGACCGCGATTGCTCGATCCAGCGCAGGCATCAAAAAATCCTCGAGGAAGCGCCCGCGCCCGGCCTTTCCGATGATCTGCGCCAAGCCATGCGGGAGGCGGCCTTATCCGCCGCACGCGCAACCGGCTATGTAGGCGCGGGCACGGTGGAATTTTTGGTATCGCCCGGAGCCTTCTATTTTCTCGAAATGAATACGCGCCTCCAGGTCGAACATCCGGTGACCGAGATGATCACCGGCATCGATCTCGTCGAATGGCAACTGCAGGTGGCCGCGGGCGGCGCGTTGCCTCTGCGCCAGGAGGAAATACGATCGCTGGGACACGCGATCGAGGCGCGCCTCTACGCGGAGGACCCAGCGCGCGATTTTCTGCCGCAATCCGGCCGCATCGCGCGCCTGGATCTTCCCGTTCAAGGAGCGCAGCTTCGAATCGACGCCGGCGTGCGCGCGGGAGATGCGATCCCGGTCGATTACGATCCGATGATCGCCAAGGTGATCGTTTGGGAAAAGGACCGGCGGCGCGCTGTTCTCAGGCTGCGCGCCGCGCTCGGCAAAACCCGCGTCGCCGGGGTTGCAACCAATCTCGACCTGCTGCGCGCCATCGCCGCGCACGAAGCTTTCACCGAGGCTTCGCCGGATACAGGATTTATCGGTTGTCATACTGACGATCTTTTACCCAAGCTACAGCCAGCCGGAAATGATGTTCTCGCCATGGCGGTCATCGGGCTCCTTTGCGAGCGAGCGGCGTTCGTGCGCGAAAAAGCCCAGCGGTCGAGCGATCCCTGGAGCCCGTGGACCAGCCAAAATGGCTGGCGCCTGAACGAGGAAGCGCGCGAAACCATGCGTCTGCGCGAGATCGTGCCCGAAGGGGGCGGCAATCGCACCGTCGAGATCCGCTATCCGCGCAAAGGCTGGCGTCTCGACTTGCCGGGGACCACGGTTTTTCACGCAAGCGGCACGCTCGCGCCGGATGGAAGTCTCGCCGCCGACTTCGACGGTCACCGCGTCAAGGCGGTCTGGGTCCGCTCCGGCGAAGAGATCCTTGTGTTTGCTGGGGCTAAGGCCGCGCATCGCTTTCTGCTGGCCGGCACCCTCGCCGGGCCGGCGAGGCGAGAGGAACCGCCGGGGCGGCTTAACTCGCCGATGCCCGGCCGCATCGCCGCATTGCTCGTCGCGCCAGGCGCGCCGGTCGCGGCAAATCAGCCAGTTCTCGTTCTTGAAGCCATGAAGATGGAGCATATGGTGCGCGCCCCCAACGGCGGGATCCTCAAGGAATTCAAGTTCCGGCTAGGCGATCATGTCGGCGAAGGCGTCGAGCTCGCCACCTTCGAAACCGGACCGCCACCAGACGGTGCCTCGTGAAATTTGGCCGGGGACTACCTAAATGAGGACAGGCGTGGCCCGAGACTTGCCCAGGAGTGGTGTCTTCTTTTGATCAACCATATTTTGAGCGTGAACCCATTCGCGCTTTTCCGGGAAATGTTCTAAGCAGGTGCCTTTGGAGCGGACGCCCTCCGGTCAAGCCTAGCCGGTTTTGCTCCCGCGTATGGAATTCGAAATAGCATGCGTAAGATCGTTGGCGGCAAGCTCCATGGCATCCGCGTCACGGAGGCAAATCTCGATTATCACGGCTCGATCACCCTCGATCCGGATCATTGCGAAGCCGCCGGAATCTTGCCGCTCGAATTCGTCGAGATCTGGAATAAGAATTCCGGAGCGCGGATTTCAACCTATGTTATTTTAGGCGAGCGCGGTTCGCGGTGCTGCATTGTCAATGGAGCGGCGGCGCGGACCTGTCAGCGCGGCGACGAACTGATCATCTGCAACTCGATCTATCTGCCGGGCGAAAGTCTCGCCGGTCTCAGTCCCGCCGTGGTGACCTTGGACGAGGCTAATAATGTCGTTGAAACTTTGCGCTATTGCGTCAGCCGGGACGGCGCGGGGCGCTATCAGTTCGCGATTCTCGACGACGCGGGGATGCAGCTCAAGACTCCGCTGCGTTCCGGTTCAAAGAGCCGCAAATTTTAATCCGCCTGGGCACCCCTTCGCGGGCCATCCCGCCCGGCCAACGCGGCGACTTAATCTTGACTCTTTTTTTCGCGCGCTCGCATATAACGGATGCAATGTTCGTCATATCGAACGATCGGCAGAGCTGTGCAATTCGTCCCGGCAAGTAAAGCGGCGGGTCTTCGCGAGGTCGATGCGCCGCGGAGCCTCGTTGCGCATTTTGGCGCCGATACTCCGCTTAAGATGGATGCCGGGGTCTCGCTCGGCCCCCTGACGATCGCCTATCAAACCTATGGCGAGCTCAATGCCGACAAGTCGAACGCCATTTTGGTTTGCCATGCCCTGACCGGCGACCAGCATGTCGCCAATCAACATCCCATCACCGGCAAGCCCGGCTGGTGGCACACCATGGTTGGTCCGGGCCGGCCAATTGATACCAACCGCTATTTTGTCATTGCACCAAATGTTGTCGGCGGCTGCATGGGCACGACCGGGCCCGCCTCGCTCAATCCGGCGACCGGCCGGCCGTATGGCCTCGACCTTCCGATCGTTACGATCAAGGACATGGTTTTCGCGCAGGCCATGCTGATCGACCGTCTCGGCATCGACGTGCTGTTCTGTGTCGCCGGCGGTTCAATGGGCGGCATGCAAGTGTTGCAATGGGTCGCGAGCTTCCCGGATCGTGTCTTCGCGGCGATGCCGATCGCGACCGCCGCGAGACATTCCTCGCAAAATATTGCTTTTCATGAGGTTGGGCGCCAAGCGGTGATGGCCGACCCGGATTGGCGAAAAGGCCGCTATCTCGAGGAAGGCGTCATCCCGACCAAGGGGCTCGCCGTCGCCAGAATGGCGGCCCACATCACCTATTTGTCCGACGGAGTCCTGCAGAGCAAGTTTGGCCGCAAGCTGCAGGACCGCAGCGCGCCAACCTTCTCTTTCGATGCCGATTTCCAAATCGAGAATTATCTGCGCCAACAAGGCACAAGCTTTGTCGACCGTTTCGATGCCAATTCGTACCTCTATGTGACGAGGGCTTGCGATTATTTCGATCTTGCCGCCGACTACGGCGGCTCTCTGGCGTTCGCCTTCAAGGGCGCCAAAACCCGCTTCTGCGTCGTGTCCTTCAATTCCGACTGGCTTTATCCGACGCAAGCCTCGCGCGCGATCGTGCATGCCTTGAACGCGGGCGGCGCCTCGGTTTCCTTTGTCGATATCGAGACGGATCGCGGCCATGATGCGTTTTTGCTGGACACCCCTGAGTTCATCGCGACATCACGCGGTTTTTTGCATGCCGCGGCGCGGGCGCGGGGCATAGCGCCAGCCAAAAACGAGGCGGTTTGAACCGTGGCCGCCAAGACGGTAGTTATCAAAGCCAAGCGAGCCCGCGCCATTCCGGCGCGCGTCGATCTTCTCCTTGTCGCGGATATGGTTGAGGCAAAGTCCCGTGTTCTCGACGTCGGCTGCGGTGATGGCACGCTGCTGCGGCTGCTGGCCGAGGAAAAAGGGGTGGATGCACGCGGCATTGAGCTCTCCCAGCGCGGCGTCAACGACTGCGTCGCCAAAGGGCTGTCGGTCATTCAGGGCGATGCCGACACCGACCTTGCCGACTATCCCGACAATGCCTTCGATTATGTGATTCTATCGCAGACGTTGCAGGCAACACGCCAGCCGCGCACGGTGCTTGAACACATGTTGCGGATCGGCCGTCATGCGATCGTGTCGTTTCCGAATTTCGGCCATTGGCGGATCCGGCTCCAGGTCGCGTTCGGCGGACGCATGCCGATGACGCGCAATCTTTCCTGCGCCTGGTACGACACGCCAAACATCCATTTTTGCACGATCCAGGATTTTGTCGCGCTCGTGCGGGAAATCGACGCAAGGATCGAGCGCGGCGTGGCGCTCGATCGTTTCGGCGCGCCGTTGGCCTATGGCGAGCCCTGGATCTGGAACTTCTTCGGCGAACAAGGCGTGTTCCGCCTGACCCGCAAGCGGTAGCGCGGGCGGTAATCGCGTTCGACTATGATCCAATTGACCGGGAGCCGGGTCATGTAATTGCTTCCGCACACCATGTAGCCTGGGCCGGCATAACGGTCGGCGGGCTCCGCCAGGCCGAAGGCGAGCCGCCGCCGCCGCAGCCCATGGTGACCGACAAGTTTACTGTTCTGCTCGGATCAGGGTGCGTTCGCAGGAACCGCGCGGAAGACAATGATCTGATTGGATGTCCTCGTTATTGTCTTTGAATAAGTTGGTCCGGTCGCTGTGAATTGCGTAACGTAGGTCGCCATCGACGCGTTCTGGTTGAAATTGGCGGTTGGCACCGCCAACGCAGCAGCCGATCCCGTGCCTACAATGCCGCTGAAATCGTACTCGTAGAGGTTATACGTGGTGCCAAGAGTCAACCCGCTTACGGTGGGCTGCAGAGTCAACGGGACCATCCAATACTGAGGGGGAGTGTTGGTGCAGCTCGTGCCGAGGAGACTGGTTCCGATCATGCTGTTCTCGTACTGCCACCCAGCTACGGGATCAAGGGGATTGGAAACTCCGTTGGTGTAGGTAGCACTTGGAATGCTGAGCTGAATCGGCATGAGCTCACTCGAATTATCGATAGCGCCCGAGACCGAGAACCCATAATTGTGACCGGTGATCGGAATGGTGCCTAAATAACCATCTCCACCCGTAGACGTATCCGTGGGATACACACCTGGAATGACGATTGAGTAAGCTTGCGCCGAAGGAACGTTGGCCCCGCGTCGAGTCTGCGCAAGCGAGCCAAACGTGTACCCGAAAACGTACGGAGTGCAGCCGGTAGAATCACTGCCCGAGCCCAACGGAATGGCCGGATTCCCCTCGCCCAGCTTCTTGCCGACAAGGTCGTACCCACCGTGGTCATCAAAGTACAGCACATCATCATCATAATAAGTGGGGTCGGTTGTGGGATGGTTGGTTCCGATCTTGATGACAGAAACCTCGTGATCGTATTGGGGATCCGTGCCTAATTTGAAAAGAATCCCTACGGTAACTTGATGCCCGGCAATCACTTCGCTTTTGACCCAGGACAAATAGTCCTGGTACCCGCTGAGGCCCAGATTGGAGTTGCGAAAACCCGTTGAGTAAGGGTAGGTCGTGCCCAATAGCCGAGAATTAGCCAAGCAGGTGGCAGCGTTGGCGTAAGGGTTCTGTCCCGACACGCCGGTATTAGGATCCTCGATAAGCAGCTGCGCATTGTAATTTGGTAGGTTTTTGTGACTGCTGCACCAGCCGTTGGGACCCGATTGCAACAAGGCAGAACTCGATTGCGACGGCGGCAACGTTGCTCCGCAAACCAGGCGAGCGTTGAACTGCGACATCCATTGCCCATGGTTCAACCCGGCTTGCATCATTGACACCTCGCCACAGTACCCGTTGTCGTTTTCCCATTGGTAGAACGGGATCACGGTTTGAGTCGGGCGCATGTACGAGTTTGTGGGCGGGATCGTGGTGCCATCCACGCGGTTTTGGGTGCAGTTGGACTCGGCAGCTTCGATCGCTGGTACGGCGAGGATTGTGTCCAGCAAAACGAGAGCAAGAATGAATATCTTATTGAACATTCGCATACCGCCTCCTGGACCGATTGAGCTGTCGCACCCACGCGGCGCATTACGCTATTCTAATTCGCGTTAGGAGGCCGATGAGACTCACAAACCTGGTCGCCTGTGCACCTTGGACTCAGATAGCAAGGGCTATTTTTGGCGCAAATGGATTCTCTCCCACCGTATGTTCTGTAGGGGTAAGGGTTACAATTTTCAGGCGAGCCACACCAAAGCAAGCTGGACTTCGCCTCTGCCTCCGTTGTCTTCAGCGCCAACGCGCCACCAATTGCCAACGACAGGGCCAGGGCCGATGCAAGCACCATTTTCGAAAAGAATTTCATGTCGGCCTCGCTCAGTGCTAAACCGACATCCGCCGGATAGCGCCCTCTTGACGTTGAGTTTGCTGCTTTTGGCGGATTTTGGCAACACTGGACCCTCAACACGGAGTCCCCGCGCCCTCAAGGTGCGAGCGCATGAAGCCGAAGCCTGACGGCTCATAGCCGTTCTAGGTCAGCCTAAGAAAGGCTGGTGGCGAGCATAGTCCGCAAAGGGTCAACTCCACGGCCGACGAGATCCGCCTGTTCCAGCTGCACCTGACGGAGATGGGGGCGAGCATCTGCAATCGCAACTGCGTCATGACCGGGCTTTGGTTTTTGTTCCGGGTGACGCTGCGGGATTGGATCTTGCCGCCGAGATCTGTCACGTCAAAGAGCCCCGGAAGGATCCTACTCGAGATGAGCCCGGACGAGGCCAAGCGCTTCGTGCGACCGTTCCTCGTCCGTCAGATCGCTCGGATAATGCAGCTTGTGCCGATTGAATTTGGGGTGGTTCTCGCGTGTCCACATCGGCGGCGCCTCCAGAATCAGGCCGTCAACCTTGAAATCACAACCGATTGGGCGGACACTTATCGTAAGCTTCTCGCGTAATGGAGAGCATGCTGAGACATCTCAATGCTAGTCTAAGACGGTCGACTCTTCGATCCTTGGGCGTGCTCGCCCTGTGTTACGGCAGCTCTGCGCTGGCAGGATCAGAAAGCGCAGTGAGGGGCAAGGTTGAATCGATCGAAACATCCGTCTGCCGCCTTATCGAATTGTCGGCTCGAACTCAGAGTCTGCCGGTCGCGTTCCTGACACGTCTGATATGGCAGGAAAGCAGCTTTCGACCCACCGCGCTAAGTCCAGCCGGCGCGCAAGGCATCGCGCAATTCATGCCGAAGACGGCTGGTGAGCGTGGCCTCGCCAATCCGTTCGATCCCGAAGAAGCAATACCAAAATCCGCCGACCTTCTCGCCGACCTCAAGCAGCGTTTCGGCAATCTTGGACTGGCCGCCGCCGCCTACAATGCCGGTCCTGCCCGTGTTGCGAGCTGGCTCGCTGGCCACGGCAATTTGCCGGCCGAGACCCGGGACTATATTCTGACCGTCACGCGGCATCCGGCCGAAGACTGGATCGGCGACGCCGCGGCGGAAACGGTAACCGACAGCGCGATGGCCTCGAAGCTATCCTGTTTACAAGCGACCGCTGCCATTCGCCGCTCAGGACCTCGCTCCGTTGCCGCCTCAGCGCTCTTTGCGCCTTGGGGCGTCCAGCTCGCCGGCAGTTTTTCGAAGGCGGCGGCGCTGGCCGCTTACGCGCGCGCCCGGAGCAGCTATTCCGCAATTATCGGCAAGATGGAACCCATGGTCATCGGCGGTCGCGTCCTCAGCCGCGGCTTCGCGCCATACTATCAGGTACGAGCACCTGCGCCCTCGCGCGCGGCGGCTGACGCACTTTGTGAAAAGATCCTCCACGCCGGTGGCGCTTGTGTCGTCCTGCGGAGTTGAAGCGATTCTGGAAGCAAGCCCCTGGTCGAGATTGGCGCCCGCTCGCAATTGATTTGGTTGGCAGGAGAGGAGGGACTCGAACCCCCAACCCCCGGTTTTGGAGACCGGTGCTCTAACCAATTGAGCTACACTCCTAGGCGCGCATCTTCTTAGCGGGAACCCTCGTGGCAGCGCAAGGGCGGTCCGGCCAGGACGGCCCTCGCGGGGGGTTATTCGTAGCGCAAGGTTGCAAACATGCCCGCGTGCTGATGGTACAAAAGGTGGCAATGAAACGGCCACCATCCCGGATTGTCGGCGTCGAAAGCCACGGTCACCGTCGTTTTTGGAGGCACCAACACCGTGTCGCGCACGGCGCCGGCAAAGCGATGGCCGTCGATCGCGACAACTTCGAAGGAGTGGCCATGGAGGTGCACGGGATGGGGCATCATCGTTTGATTGGGGACCGCAAGCTCCACCCTTTCGCCCTCGCTGACCACTAGGGGCGGGACATCCTTGCTCCAAGCCACATTATTGAAGGACCACCGGTAACCTTGCATCGATCCGGTTAAATTCAACACATGCGTGCGGTCCGCCTTGCGGTCCGCCAAAGGCTCGGCGGCTCTTAGCGAACGCTCAAGGCAAAGAGTGAGCGGTGGCGATGCCGCGCCTGCCAAGCTGGAAACGCGGGTAACTTGTCCCTTCCCGGCAAGGAGCACGATGCCGGTCTGCCTGCGCTCGCCTTCGAGCACCGCAAGCACCGGATAGGCGGCCGCAATTTTGGGAATGGCGAGCTCGATATCCAGCCGCTGCGCGACCGCTAGGGGGAAGGTGTGGACGCGAACCGGTTGAACAGGGATCCCATCCACGGCGATGAGATCGCCTTCGAGCTGGCCAAGATCGATGTGGTAGGCGCTCATCGAAGAGGAGTTAATCACGCGCAACCGTACGCGGCCGCCAGGCTCGACCGTTACCACTTCCGGATCGGCGAGGGTGCGGCTATTGGCGGGAAAAGCATCGTAGCGAACATCGTTCAAATCCGGCTCGCTTTTTATTGCCGGCATCGCCATGCCATGCATCGCCGTGCCGTGCATATCCATGCCATGCATGGCACCGGTTTGGCGCGACTGGAGCTGCGCAAGGATCTGATCCGGCGAGGTGAAGCTGAAGTCGGCGAGCATGACAACGACTTCCTGCTGGCTCGGGTTTTCGCTGCCATCCCTGATGATCAGCGGCGCCGACAACAGAAGCTGCTCCTGCAATCCATAATGCGAGTGCATCCAATAGGTGCCGCCACGGCGCAGAGAAATCATAGTCGGCGCCGCCTCCCGGCGGAATCGTCAGTCCAGACGTTTCCGGGACGCCGTCTTGCCGCCAGGGCGGTGTGAGGCCATGCCAGTGGAGCAGGCTCGGCTCTTCGATATGGTTTTCGACCCGAAACGCGAAACGGCTTGCCCGCGTCAGTGGTAAGCCCAAACGTTCCGTCGGGCTGGCGGATGCAAAATACGGAAGCTGACTTGCCGTTCACTCGATGTCACGGCGCTCGAGCCGCAGCACCGTTGGCGCGGAGTCGTCCGTCTGCGCGCGCACCCGCGATGCCACGCCAACAGCAATACTCCCGGCAACAAAGGCACGCCGCGACAGCATAAAACAGCGATTTCCCATTGCTTGAATTAAAGAAAGCCGCACGGCGCCGGCAACGCCTTGGCTTCGTACGGCCTTCGCCTTCGCCGATAGACGGCGATATCGGCTATCCGATGGCTGCTGCGCGCGCGAGACGTTTCCGTTACCGTCGTCCTGAATATTTGCGCGCAAAATCGCGCGAGACGCCGGCCTGACAGACGGCCGCAAAGGATTGATACATCGCCCCTACGTGTTTCTCCGCGATCTTGTTGCAGCGGTCCAGCACCTTTTTGTAGGCCTTCTTTTTCCCGGCGCCGATTTCGCGCATGAAAAGCGCCTCGCATTTCGACATGACTTCGGCGGAAAGCGGGTTATCCGCGGCGGAGCCGAGCTGACATGCCTCAAGCGTTCGATAGGCCCGATAGCAGCTCTGCGCGTTGCGCACGGCGGCATCGACGGCTTCCACATAGGAACCGCCGCTTTTCTCGATCTGGGCGGCGTCGACCGGGCATTTTCGAAACGCAATCGCGGAAACGCCGAACGAAACCGAGGCGACGAGCCCGAGGAGAACGGATAACGCCGCCTTTCTCATTTTCCTCTCCTCAAGGGATCATTGCAGAGGTGTCCCGAATTCGTGCGCTAAGCAAATCTCCGGTGCAGGATAGCTGGGAACCTCGTCACTGAAAAAATACTTCGGGAGTGAAAAAGTTGCCAGCGAAATCATGGCGAAGACAAAAGCGCCGCCAACTGAGGCGGCGGCTAGGTCTGAACCTGGGTCTATTGCGGGTTCTCCAGGCTGAAGGTTTCCGATGTCTCGTCGTAGGCGAAGAGTTCGCCGTAGCGGCCCCAGTTCACCACGCTCTTTAAGGTCCGCTCGGCATAGTCCTCCGACATGTAATCCTCGAGTTCATCCACGAAGCGCACCGCGCGGGCGGTATGGGTGGGCCGCTCGTCGAGGACCAGCTTTATCCGCGCGGCAAGCGGCAAATAGGTGAGAAGATGATCGCCGAAGAGCTTTTTGCGCACATCGACATCCGCCTCGGCGAAGCGGTGTCCGGCCGGGGTCAATTTGATATCGCCTTCCTCGATCTCGGCGAAGCGCAGCAATTGCAATGTTTCGGCCACCGGAAAAAGCTCGTCGACCTCCATCTGCAGGCTGTCGGCGAGCGCCGGAAGATCGGCGCGGCCCAAATAGGGTTCGGCGGCGATTTCCTCGATCATGCCGGCGAGCGTGTTGGTCGAAACGCGCGGCAGAGCCATCCCGAAGCCGAGACCCGGGAACGCCCCCTCGCGGCCCGGCGCCACCGGCTCCGGCCGCTTGGTCATGAGGGCGTAGATCTTGTCCACCAATTGGCGGAACTCGGGACCGAGCCGGTCGCGCGGATGCTGCAGCCTGACCTGAATTTCGGCGGCGATCCGGCCGGGATTGCTCGACAGCACGACGATGCGGTCGCACATCAGCACCGCCTCCTCGATATTGTGGGTGACCATGAGGATGCTCTTGATCGGCATGCGTCCCTCGACCCAGAGGTCGAGAAGGTCGGTGCGCAGGGTCTCCGCGGTAAGAACGTCGAGCGCCGAAAAAGGCTCGTCCATCATGAGAATATTGGGATGGACGACAAGCGCCCGCGCAAAGCCGACGCGCTGGCGCATGCCGCCAGAGAGCTCCTTCGGGAAGGCGGACTCGAAACCGTCGAGCCCGATGAGGTCGATCGCTTTCAACGCGCGCCGCCGGGCTTCGTCCCTGGCGACCTGTTTTGCCCTGAGACCGAGCTCCACATTGGCGAGCACGGTGAGCCAGGGAAACAGTGCAAAACTCTGAAACACCATGGCGACGCCATCGACCGGACCGCGCACCGGCTGGCCAAGATAGCTCACCTCGCCGCCGAAGGGAAAAATGAGCCCGGAGGCGATACGCAGGAGCGAGGATTTCCCGCAGCCGGAACGTCCGAGCAGGCCGACGATTTCGTCCTCTTTCAGATCGAGTGAAACATCGTCGAGGACGGCCGGCCCGAGCTCGCCCGATCCGGTCTGGTAGCGCTGCGAGATGTTTCTTACCTCAAGCAAGGACTTCTTGCTTGCAAAAGAAGTCCGCGCATTGTCGTCTTGCATGAAATCACCTCAATCGAGCCGCAGGCGCCTTTCGGCGAGGCCGTAAAGCGGGCGCCAAAGAAGGCGGTTGAACATAATGACGAAGATCGACATGACCGCGACGCCGAGCACGATTTTGGGATAATCGCCATCCGCGGTCGCCTTGGCGATGTAGGCGCCGATCCCATGCGCCGACACTGTGTCGCCGCCCCATTTCACATATTCCGCGACGATCGCCGCGTTCCAGGATCCGCCCGAGGCGGTCATTGCGCCAGTCACGTAATAGGGGAAAATACCGGGGATGATAACGTTCTTCCACCAGTCCCAGCCGCGAATGCGAAAATTCGCGACCGCTTCCTTGAGATCGTTCGGAAACGCCGAGGCGCCGGCGATGACGTTGAAAAGAATGTACCATTGCGTGCCAAAGACAATCAGAAAGCTAAGCCAGATGTCGGGGTTTAGGGAAAACTTCAGAATAACAACAACGGCCAGGGGGAAAATGACATTCGCCGGAAACGCCGCCAGGAATTGAGCCAGCGGCTGCACTTTCTCGGCGAGCGCCGGCCGTAGACCGATCCAAATTCCGGCCGGCACCCAGACCAAGGTCGCCAGCGCCATGAGCAGGACCACGCGCACCAGGGTAAATAGGGTGTAGAGCACGCTTTGCCAGAAATCGCTCCAGCTGAGTTCCTGGCGCACGTAATCGACGATGAGCCACCCGGCCCAAACCGTGCCGAGACCGACGGAAGCTACCCACAGAACGTCGATCACGCGGCTTAGCGCGGGGCTTTGTGGCACCGGCGGGGAAGAGCGAACCGGAAGTTCCATGCGAAGAAGCGCTATGGCATGCAACAGTTGGGCAGGGGCGCGAATCGCCGCGCGCATCCAATGTGTCCTTGCGAAGACATTCGCCACGAAGGACTTTTCCTGGGTCTGACCCGCCGAAAGCTCGACTCGAAATCGCGCCGCGAAAGCGACCAGCGGCCGGAACAGCAATTGGTCATAGGCAAGGATCACGGCCAGCATGGCGACGACGGCCGCGAACACCGCATCGATGCGCTTTTCGTCGATGGCAAGGGCGAGGTAGGAGCCGATGCCGGGCAATTTGACGGTGGTGTCGCCAACCGAAATCGCTTCCGATGCGACGACGAAAAACCAGCCTCCCGACATCGACATCATCATGTTCCAAATGAGCCCGGGCATCGCGAAGGGCGTTTCCAGTTGCCAGAACCGCTGCCACCATGAAAGTCCGAAACCACGCGCCACCTCGATCAGGTCGCGCGGGACGCCGCGGAGCGACTGGTAAAAGGAAAAGGCCATGTTCCAGGCCTGCGAGGTAAAAATCGCGAAGACCGCCGCGCATTCGGCACCCAGGATCGAGCCGGGAAAAAGCCCAAGAAAAAAGGTCACCGTGAAAGACAGAAAGCCGAGAATCGGTACCGATTGCAGGACATCGAGCAATGGAATGAGGACGAGCGCGGCGCGCCGGCTTTTGGCGGCAACCGTCGCATAGACGAAAGTGAAGACCAGCGAGGCGGCGATGGCCGCGAACATGCGCAACGTCGTGCGCAAGGCATAATAGGGCAAGAGGTTATAGTCGAGCGAAACGGCCGTCGATTCGGGCGCCGCCAGCGGCAGGGTCAATCCGTGCGAAACACGGGTGATCGCGATGAAGGCGGCCAGGATCAGGGCAAATGCAAAAAGATCGTATTGGTTGGGAAGCGCCTTGCGGCCCAGCGAGGTGAAGGCGACGAAACGGGAGGGCATGGCGGCCTTTCAGGGTGTCTTGCGGGTGATCGCGGAGATGACAAACCCGCGGGACGGTGAGCTCCGTGCCGGGCCCAGGGCGGAAGCCGCCGCGGCTTTTTACGCGCGTCGAGACAGATGAAAAATAGATGACGGCAGCCTTCGCGGTTTTATTCGGGAATGCCAGGAATTGCGCCAGGTTAACCAAAACGAATGGATGACTGCGGAACGGCCGTTTTTTTGACTTTTTAACGACATATTACGGATTATGGAATAATTTGAGCATGCTGGTGTGTGGCTCTTACGTCGATGCGATATTTTCCTCGTTGCGTTGTCCCGCTCGGCTCATTTTTTGGGCTCGGCCTCGCGCTGCTTGCCGGCGGCTGCGCGGGCGGCGTCACCGGCGAGGATCTTTTCCCGAGCCCCTCGGATTACGAAGTCAGCGGCATCGACGTCTCCAAATATCAGGGCGATATCGACTGGAACAGCGTGCGCGCCGCGGGCGTTCGCTTCGCCTGGATCAAGGCGACTGAGGGCGGCGACCGCGTCGACGAGAAATTCGCGCAAAATTGGGCCTCGGCGAAAGCCGCGGGCGTGCCGCGCGGCGCCTATCATTTCGCCTATTGGTGCCGGCCCATGGGAGAACAAGCGGCCTGGTTCACGGCACACGTTCCCAATGACCCGGACGCCTTGCCGCCGGTGCTCGATGTCGAATGGAACGGGCAATCGAAGACCTGCCCAATACGCCTGCCGCGCGATGTCGCCATCGCGCAGATGAAAATCATCCTTGCCGCGATGGAACGCGCCTACGGGAAAAAACCGGTGATCTACACCTCGATCGATTTTCATCGCGACGTGATGCAGGGGGAGTTTTCCGATTACCCGATCTGGGTCCGCAGCGTGAAATACTATCCGGCGGTCAAATATGGCGATCGCCGCTGGCATTTCTGGCAGCATACCGCCGAGGGCCATGTCGCCGGAATTCGCGGCTATGTCGATCGCAATGCCTTCAACGGCTCGGTCAAGGATTGGCAGGCTTGGCTCGCCGATATCACGGGGCCAGGCGCGCATGGCGCTTGAGCTCAAAGAGGGAACAGCGTGTGACAGGCGCCGTGTCACGCCGGAAGGAGGCCTCAGGGACTTTTGACGGGCAGCTTGTTTTTACGGCCGAGATCGCGGAGATAAAATCCAAACGCGGCCGCCAGAATGATGCCGGAAATGATGTAAACGAAGATCCATTGACGTGACTCCGCCCCCACGGTCAGGCCGAGCCGTCCGGACATGGCCATATTCTTGGCGTCCCTTACCGTCACGAGGACCGCGTATTTGCCCAGCTTATCGAAGTTGGCCGGAAGTGTGATGACGCCCCTGGGATAGGTCTTTGGCGGCAGGTAGGCCAGCGTGACCGGGTCGAGATTTCCGCTCACCGCCGTGGAATCGGCTTCGGCGCCCCTTACGATGCGAACTTCCGCCGTCATATCCCGCAGTTCCTTCGAAGCCGAGCTGATCGTAATCAACGCGGGTCCGGGAGACGGAATATCCTTACACGAATCCTCCGTCGCGCCGGATTGATAGACCGACACCTGCATCTCGTGCATGCCGGCCATCAGCATGCAGCCCATGTCCATGTTCATATCCATGTAGCTGGAATTCTGGGCCTCCGCCCGCGCTCCCGGCAGCACAATTCCCAGGATCAAGGCTGCCGCCAACCGGCCAATCCCAATCATTGGTCTATTTCCTCCTCGATTATTGGTCCGCGCGGGGCCGCGTTGTACTTTAATAGCAGGGGGTTTTGCCAATCGCGCGATCACAATTGTTCGAACCGCGCCAGGACTTTCCCGGCGATCATGCGCGCGATCGGGATTGCCGATGTCGCGGCGGGCGAGGGCGCATTGCACACATGCAACTGCCTCGCGGTTTCCGCGAAGAGAAAATCCTGCACCAGGGTGCCGTCGCGCGATACCGCCTGGGCGCGTATGCCCGCCACCCCTGGTTGGAGATCGGCGAGCGACAGACTCGGGCAATATTTGCGGCATTGGGCGAGGTAGCCGCGCTTCCACAGCGAGTTTCGCATCTCCCCGACGCCCGCTGCGAGATGCGTTCCGGCGACTTTCCAAAATCCCGGAAACGCCAGGTAGTCGAAGACATCCCGGCGGCTGAACGAGAATTTCCCATAACCTTCCCGCGAACACCCGAGCACGGCGTTGGGACCGGCGATGATTCTCCCATCGATCGTCCTGGTGAGATGAATCCCCACAAAGGGAAGTTTTGGGTCTGTAATGGGATAAATCAGACGGTTGATCAATCCCGCCCGTGATTTTGGCAAGGTATAAAATTCGCCGCGAAACGGCACGATCCGATGATCGATTCTTATGCCTGCCAGTTTGGCGAGACGGTCGGACTGCAGTCCAGCGCAAACGATCAACGCGCGCGCCTTCCAACTTCGCTCTGGCGTCGAAATTTCGACGGCGCAGGAATCTTCGCGAATCGCAACGACCTCGGCGCCGGGCAGCAAATCGGCTCCTTGCGCGGTTACGATTTGGGCAAACGCCAACGCGACCTTTCTGTAATCGACGATCCCCGTCGAGGGAATCTCCAGAGCGCCGACGCCGGTGATGTTCGGTTCGAGGCGCATAAGCCCGGGGCGATCGATCCGCAGGGCCTCGATGCCGTTTTGCTTGGCGCGTTCGAGCAAGGCATCCATGCGGATGCTTTCACTGGCATTGGTGGCGACAAGAAGCTTGCCGCAGGTCTCGAATTTTATGCCTTGTTCCGCGCAGAAAGCCTTTGTCGCGGCGGCCCCCTCGCGGCAAAGGCGGGCCTTCAGGCTTCCCGGGGCATAATAGATGCCGGCATGGATCACGCCGCTGTTGTGCCCGGTTTGGTGCCAGGCGACGGCGTGTTCTTTCTCCAGAATAATGATCGAGGAGCGACGCGCGAGCAATATTTCGCGGGCGGTTGCAAGCCCGATGATTCCTGCTCCAATGATTGCAAAATCATAGATCATCCGGCGGCGTCGAAAAGCTGACG
>JBAUNU010000254.1:0-2368 GCA_049579405.1 Methylocella sp. | reverse complement strand
TCGACGATGCCATCGAGTTCTACCGGAAAAATCTTTGATAATTTACGCGGAAGCCGCCCCGCTCCGGGGAATGTGACCGGCCGAAAAGACCCCGGCGGCTCGGGACGATACAAGCTATGCCAGGGGTGCCCGGTGCGGCCGCGTCTCTGGACAAGGACTGGAACAGTGACACACTTCATTTTGATCCGGAGGCGCTAATGGAAGCTGCGCCGGTGACAGAGCCGCTGCGGCGGTCACGCGCTTCCCCACTCGCGACCAACGCGGCCGCGATCGGGGCGATCCTATTGCGCGACATTAAACTGCGAGCCGGACCATACTATACAGGATTTTTGATGATTCTATTGATGCCCCTGGTGCATCTACTAATCGTTGTCGCGGCTTTCCACATCTTTGGCCGCGTGGCTCCGCAAGGAACGGATCAGGTGGTCTATTTCGGGTTGTCCATCTTGCCCTTCGTGATTTACGTATATTTGTCGCGGCAAATCGTCCTATCGCTCGCCGATAACGGTCCGCTTCTTTATTTTAATCGAGTGAAGGTTTTCGATATTCTCCTAGCAAGAGGCATCTTGGAGGCGACCGGCTCCGTCGTTGTTTTTATTATTTTCGCCTGCATATTCGCGGTTTATACAACTGATTTTTCGCCTCGCGACTGGCCTGGGATCGTGTTCGCGGTAGCCGCAACAATTTATTTTGGTTTTTCTTTTGCTGTGCCCAATGCGTTGATCGCCCGTGTCCTCCCGGTTTGGTATCTGTTATTCAATCTTTCCATACCCGCGGTTTGGCTCGCTTCCGGCATCGTTTTCTTTCCAACCGCAATTCCGGACCCTTATGGCCAGTGGCTTGCCTTGAACCCCTTGCTGCAATGCGTCGAGTGGATTCGCTATGCTTACTACGAGGACTATCCGGACAAGCTTCTCAATATTCCTTACCTCTTGAGCTTTGCGACGGCGTGTCTTGCAGTCAGCTTGATCGCCGAAAGGCTCGCGAGGCGTGTGCTTCTTTCAAAGTAAGATCAAGTTCCGGCGATCATGACCATGCGCCGATTGCAGGCCCCGGCGAGCATGATCTACCGGGGCCGGCCGCCCAGTGGCGGCCGTCGACGACGATGCTTCAGGCTTGTAATCGAGCGCGCAATGGACGATTTGAACCTTGGGTCGCCGAGCTTCCGATGAGGTTTCGGGTTTATGCACCGCGATGATGCCGCTTCGAAAGAGCCGCGCCAAATTCCGGTACTTGAGTAGGCGGAAAGGAGCTAATTCTAGGATGACTAGCCGCTTGATCGCCGCCTTAAATGCAGCGTGGCGGAGTGTTCGGCGCGCCCAACGGATTGGCAGGCCACTTTTGACGCAAGCAGGGCAAATGGCCGGCGCCGCGGAGGCCCGCAAGGTGGCATCGTTCTGGGATGAGAATGCCGGGAGACATTGCGAGCCGTTCGCGCACTGGGAAAGCCCGGCGCCGATCCAGCATGCCCTTAACAAGCTCGTCACCGGCGATATTTCGATCCATCCGCCTGGCTGGTTCATGCGGCATTATGGTCCGTTCGCTCATGTCGCCGAACTCGGCTGCGGCGATGGGATTCTGGTTCACGTTCTCCTTGACGGCGATCCTGGCTTGACGGTGGACGCCTACGATATTTCGACGGCATCGCTAGACCGCGCGGCGCAGCGAATCAAGACCCATTGCGGCACGACCGAGAGGTGCCGTTTTTTGCCGATCGACCTCAACAAAGAGATCCTGCCAGAGGCTGCCTACGACGCCGTGCTGACCACCGGGACAATGCACCACGTCGAGAACCTCGACTTCTGCTTCAGAAACGTCGCGCGGTCGCTGCGGCCTGGCGGCTATCTGTGGCTGAACGACTATGTCGGACCGAACCGCTTCCAGTGGTCCGACACGCAGATGCGTCTCGCCGACGAGCTCCTGGCGCTCGTGCCGAAGGCATGGCGCCGGCGCGATCGGGTTGCCCGCTGCGATGCTCGCGCGCTCCGCGGCATAGATCCCTCCGAGGCGGTCGCCTCGCAGCACATCGAGGCGGCGCTGGCCGCGCATTTCGAGATCGTCCGGAAATGGCCGCGCGGCGGCACGTTGCTCGCGCCGATGTTCGGCAGCGGTTGCCTCGACGCCGCCATGGCCGATAGCCCGAAGGGATTGGCGACCCTCGCCGCCATGTTCGAGGCCGAACAAGACCTGATCCGCGCCGGAGCCCTGCCGTCGGACAGCTACGTTTACATCGCCAAGCCGCGGCCATCCGCCGGCGTCCTCGTGCACGAGGCCTTCGAACGCCACGCCGGACCGGTGCCCGAGGCCGGGATATTGGGGATCCGGGGCAGCCTCGATGCGTGGCTGCGGTTGAACGAGGTCACCGCAT
>JBAUNU010000253.1:0-3147 GCA_049579405.1 Methylocella sp. | reverse complement strand
AAGACGGTGAACCCAATAATGGTCGCCCCCCACAATAAACTGGGGCCGACGATCAGGGCTGCGATCAGCGAACCAACTACAATGTTGCGATCGCTAGACCGAATCAACTCGCCCCTCTCGAACTCTTGCTTGCGTGCTTGCACTACCTGTTCTTCCGCCTCCTTTTGTTCTGTAATGCTGGTCCAGAACCCCACAATTTCCTTGGGTCGGCCGCCGGCTGTCAGCAATAGGCTCGCCTCGTCCCGTATCCAAAGGTAGTGGCCGTTCTTGGATCGAAACCGGTACTCTTGGACCAAGTGGCCCTGGGTCATCAGGATCGACGTTTTCCCGACGGCGGCCTCCTTGTCATCGGGATGCAGACAGTCGATCCACCAGTCAGGGGCCAGCGCTTCCTCGACTTCGTAACCCAAGATTCTCTTGACGCTGTCACTTACCCATTGGGTGGGGAAACCTTTAGCTGTTATCGCAAGCGCATAGACGACGGTAGGAATGGAATTCAATATATGGCGTGACCGTTTGTCTGCATTGACCACGAGCGAAGTCAATATCAACGCGAGGCTACAGCCGAGCGCAAAGATGGTGAGCCCAATAATAGGCACTCCCCAAATCAGGGGCCCTTTCCCTTCAAGGAGCAAGAAACCGGAGCCGGCGATCAGGGCTGCGATCACCAGACGAACTGCGATGCGATTGTTAAGCCGAGTCAGCGCGGCCTCGCTAATGTCGACCTCTTGCCGGCTCGCTTGCGCGACCTGTTCTTCCGCGTGCTTGCGGTCTGAAATGTTGGTCCAGAACCCGACAAATGTCTTGGGGCCCTCGGCTTCCGGCAAGAGGCTCGTCTCGTCCCGTATCCAAAGGTAGTGGCCGTACTTGGATCGAAACCGGTACTCTTGGACCAACTGGCCCTGGGTCATCAGGATCGACGTTTTCTTGACAGCGGCCTCCTTGTCATCGGGATGCAGACAGTCGACCCACCAGTCAGGGGCCAGCGCTTCCTCGACTTCGTAACCCAGGATTCTCTTGACGCTGTCACTTACCCATTGGCTGCGAAAACCTTTAGGTGTTATCGCAAGCTCATAAATGACGGTAGGAATGGAATTCAATATATGGCGCGACTGTGCCGACGATACCGCAAGAGGCCTGTGGGGTTTACGCTGTGTCATAGCCACATGACTAGACCCGCGTGGACGCCTAAGGCAAGGGGCTAAACAACTCGCGGCGATCTGCCGAGCTAGATAAACTCGCCGATGCGGCAAAGCTATAATTCATGCTGCGGCTGTTAGGTGGCGCTCAGTGGTCGTGAGGGCCCGGAGGCGGCGGGGCCGGCGGCTCGCGCGCCAACATTTCGAGCTGCGTTTTGATGAAGCTGGGATCGCTCCAACTGTCGTCTTCCTGGGGCAGCCAACGGGCGCGAATATAGCCGGATTGGTCGATCAAAAACTCGGCGTGGGTGTCCGGGACCCTGACCACATTCTGTTGCCGGTTGTGAAAGGAGCGGGTGTAAAGGCCATAGGTGGCGGCCACGTCCGCCGTGTCGCGATCGGCGACAAGAATCTTGCCGGTAGCAAGGCCGCGCAGCGGCTCGCAAATCTTGCCGGGTGCGATCAGGACGATCTTGGCGTCAAACCAAGCCAGCCGCTCGCGGGCGGCCAATAGCTGCTCGAGCCGCGCCGTCTCTTGCGCCACGTTCCCCTGCGTACAAGAAAAAAGCACCACGAGGATCGGGGACTTGAGGCGATAGTCGCTCAAAATGTTGGTATTGCCGGTCTCATCGGTGACTTGGAAATCCGGCGGCGCCAGCCAGTACTGGCCAGGCTGGATCCTGGGTTCAATGATGCGCGCCTGGTAGCCGATGGAAAAAGCGCCGAGAAAATTGATGATGTCCCAGCGCTCGTCATCGGCGAGTACGCCGGCAAAGCCTGGCATAGGGCTTCCCGTAATGCCATGGGTCACCCACCAATAAAGGTCGCCTCCGGTGTGCAAGGCCGTGTGCGGCGCCGAAAGATCGGCCGGCTTGACCGGCAAGCTCGAAGCCACCGGTCCATCGCCATGGCCGCTGACGCCATGGCAGCCGGTGCAATTGTCTTCATAGTGCCTGAGACCGGGGGCGATCGATGTGGCCGCGTAGGGAATGTCCGTCGTGAGGTAGGTATCCGGGAAGGCCTGCACCGAGATCGCCGGAAAGGCGAGCCCGCTGCCAACCAGCGCGGCGGCAATGCCGGCGCCAAGGCTGGTGTTGGCACGCAACCGGAGCCAGGCGGGCCGAAGCGACGGCACAAAACTTAAAGCGAGCGCCGTGAGGCCGAGCAAAACCAGCACACTCCCGCCGATGAAGCGCGTCGGAACCCAGGGGATGGCCCAAGTGGCCGCGAACGAGAAGCGGAATGGCAGGGGCCAAACAATGTTTTCATGCTCGGGCGGGGCCAGGCTGGCCATATCGGATGCCACGACGACAATCAGGACTGCCAGTACAGTCTCGAGCTTAACCCGGTTGGCATAGCTTCGAAAGGTGGGATCGCTCGGCTTTGCCTCAAGCATCGGCAAAAGGTGGCGTTGCAGTCCGCTTGCGATGAAAAGAACGCCGCCAAGCAAGGTAAGCTTGAGGGTCAGCAGGCGTCCGTATTCCGTTCCGATCATTCCCGGAAAATTGCCGACAAGAAACCAGGTGAGCATCCCCCCGGTCACCAGGATGATCCCCATTGCAACACTCGCAACCCGCGAAAAACGGCGCAGGACGACAGTCGCCAATCGCTGGGTGCCGTTCGGCACCGGTCCGGTTCCGATCAACAGAATAAGAGTGGGCAGACCGCCAAGCCAAAGGCTTAGCGCCAAACGGTGGAGAATGGCCGCGCAGAGGCCTAGGACTCGCTCGTCTAGGGTGGTCGGATGGCTGGCGAAAGGCACCGTGGCGAGGCCAAGGGCCGCAACCAACGCCGCGGCGAGCAAAAGCACGTCCGAGATATTCGTCTTCTTGACCGTAAACCAGGCAAGAAAAGCAGGCACGCATGCCGCCACGGCACACACGATCTCGACGATCGTGATCCGGCCAACTCCAGTATGGAGAAAAAAGGTCCCGATGATCGAGCCCTTGACCGAAAAGGTTCCGATTTCGGCGGCGGCGGCGGCGGCGCCGATTGCGCCCGCCACGGT
>JBAUNU010000252.1:0-2812 GCA_049579405.1 Methylocella sp. | reverse complement strand
CATAAATGATTGTGATAAGGGCCGGGATGACAAAATAGTGCATGATGCTCTTCCTTCCTAAAGTTTGCCCGCATCGCGCGGCGCGATTTCATGAACCGTGAACGATTGCGCGTCGGCGACCGGCTGGCGTGCCGCGAGGAGGTTCAGAACCGTCATCGAAATTCCAAGAACGATAAGAACAACGCCGATCACGTCGATAATTTTCATTGTGCGGATTCCTTCAAGCTAAAACCGATTGACTCATGGTCATGCCGTCTCCGTGGCATGGATCACGCTACGAGGATCGGCTTGCAACATCAGCAGGAGAACGGCCGGTGAGATTTGGTGATATCTGTATGCGAGCGGATCAGGGAACCACCGCAATGCCGGAGGGCATCGACTTGGGGCGCATGAGCGGCATCAAAACCTCTCGAAAAGGACGAACATGACGCCGCCAAGCCCGAGCGGAAATGGGGCAAGGAGCTCGTCAGCAAGGTTATGTTTCCCGCCGATCCCTTCGAGCCAAAAGCCGATGATCATCAGACAGGCGATGGTAACGGAATCAATCACGGATAGGATCATCGCCTTGCCTCCTTGACGAACGCGGCGGCGCGCTGGCCCTGGCGCCACGCATGGAAGAGCAAAATCCCGGCGAGGACCGCGACGACAAGCAAAATGCGGATTTCCGTTGGGCCGCTCGTGCCGTTATGGAGCGCGTGCGCGATCGCGGCGCTTCCCGCGATCGTGCCGCCGGCCACCGCCTGAGTGGTCTTCTTGCCCGAATGGAAATTCGCCTCTTCGGCCTTGCGCGCGAGAACCGCCGGCGCCCCTTTTCCATAAGCCATGCGGAGCACGAGCGCCTCGCACGCTGCGACGCGGCGCCCCCAGCCGGCGCCAAAATGGCGCCAGGACGCGAGAGCGTGCAAAAATGAAAGCCGGTGCGCGCAAATCCCATGAATCACGTCCGCGGCCTGCGCTTTGCTGCCGCCGACTCGCGTCCATATATCGCGTGACCTAGCCGGCCCGGAATTCACCGCGAAGTCGAAGACGCAGAGGTCTTCGCCGGCGCGCAACACATCGCCATCGATGAGATCCCAATACTCATTGCGATAGATCTCATCGCGCTCGGCGGCACCCATCGCGAAGACGTCCCTGCGTACGCGTGCCTTTTTTGCGTGGAACGCGTCATAAGTCGCCTGCGTCACACCCTCCATTGTCGGGCCCCCGGGATCGCGCGGGTTGTCGGATGGTCCCCCCTCGTATTTCAGAGTGAAGGCAAGACAGGCTTGGAAATTTCCGGCCGTCATGACGTGCTCCAATATTAAAAGGCCGCCTTTCGGCGGCCGGCTGCATGAAATTAAATGCACAAGCTCACCCGACGATGTTCGAGTCTTCCTCGCGGCCGCGAAGGTAATTGTCGAACATCCGCTCCAGGTCCGGCTTGTTGCCGGAAAACTCCAGCACGCCATGGCTGTTGCGTTTCAAGTCGGCGTGCGGGTTAAATCCATGCTTGATGAACATATCCCAGCGATCGATGTAGGCGCGGCGCGTCTTGTCGCCGTGCCAGCGATGCTCGATACGTTCCTGGCGCATATCCAAGCTTGCGATTGACATGGACGAGCGCGCGGGCCTCCCAAAGTTTTACGGCGTCCCGGTAGGCGCCGCCGATTCCCCCGGGCAGCGAATAATCCGCGAGGCCGGCGATCGCAAGGGCCATGTGGTGGTCGCCGGAACCCATGCCGCCGAGCTCGAAGAGACCGCCGATCCTGTCGAGAATTTCACGGACCCAGCACCAGGCAAATCCGGAATGTGGGTAGTCGTAAGGCCCGCCGTTGCACCGCCAGAATCTCGTTCCGTCCGGCGCAACCGGCTTTCCCGCGTGAAAAACGCTCGCGAAGCTCACGTGGGCATTGAGGTGATCGTCGTTCGGCCCGAGATCGTAGGCGGTTTTCCAGGGCTGGATGACGGGGTAGAGCTGAAGGGCGTGAATGGCCTCCGCCGCCCATCCGGGCTTGCGGAAATGAATGTCGGCATCAAAGGTCCCGATATATTTTGCATCATGCGGGAGCCGGGAAACGGCGATGTTCAGGCAGTTTTCCTTCGACCAGCAAAGAGTCGCCGCGCGCAACGGAACATGCGTCACGCGGGTGCTCGCCGAGACCGGTAAGATCGTGAGAGCGCGCGCCGTGGGCGACCTCGGCGACCGTCACGTGGACGTTGGGCTCGGAGAGCCACCCCGCGACCGCCGCGCGGGCCAGGGCGATCCGCGATTTCCAGCGCAGCGGATTGGATACGGCGGTCATGATATGCAGCGTGTCATTCATTGAGTTCGTCTCTCTCTGACGGAATCGCGCACACCGGCAGCCTCACCACTTATTGCCCTTGGCGATGAGGTAGGGTTCATCGTACGTGGTAAAAATGGGCCCGGCGCGGAAAGGCCAGCTCGGCCCCCCGCGCCGCTATATGTTTTTACTTGCACGTCATGAACGGCGTGCTCTCGTTAGCTTGGCCATTGCCGGGGGTGATGAGCGATCCATTGAGCATGTTGATGTTTCTCTTGCAGGTCACGCGGCTCGACGTGCCGTCTGAGCCGTTGGCCAGGATGACCAGCCCGGCGCCGCCCGCGAAATCCGTGGGATCGATATAGTTATTGGCGATGGTGAAGGGCCCCTGCCCGGTGCCTGTTGGCGCTACCCTGATGGCGGTCCCGCCGATACTGTACCCGGCATTGGCAATATAGGTTTCGTTCTCACATGAGCCGGAAAAGCTTAATGTGCCGCTTGCCGGTCCAGGGGTCATATAACACACTGCAGTCATCGCCGGGCCGTTTGTC
>JBAUNU010000251.1:0-2078 GCA_049579405.1 Methylocella sp. | reverse complement strand
GATCAGCGCCATGTGGTGGAGTTCGCGTTGGGTCAGGAAGCGGGCGGCGGCATCCACCACCATCCAGCGCCGGTCTCCCGCCAGGCCCCACGGTGCGACGTCGGCGGTCGTGTGCAATCCGCCGCGCAGTCCCTTCACCGGATGGATGCGCAACTCGGCAACCGAGGCAAGGCTTTCGACACTCATGCCGCTTTCCTCGAGATGTTGAGGAGGCGCGCCGCCCGGACAGCGGCGCGCCTTAGTTCAGACGGCCCGCTGCTCCGCTCGCGCCGGGCCCAGATCCTTCAGGATCGCCGTCGAGGCTTCCGGCTTGCGGCGGTGCAACGCCAAGATCTAGGTAGATCAGAAACCAATACGAGAAATACTGCACCGGTGCCGGCGGCACGGGATAGACGCTGCCCACCCCCGGCACCAACCAGCAGCGCGAGCGACGCGCCCGATACCAGCAGATGCCTGGGCTTCCGTGCCCCGAGCTGCTTTAGATACGCCGGCGCGGCGACCGAGATCAAAACATACGGCACGATGAAGCCGAACGCAGCCAGCGTGCCGACATAGTTGAATGCATCCAGTAGCGCAACATCGTGCCGCACTATTTCGCATGGCACCGCGAAGGCCACCAAGCTCATCAGCGTGGCGGCGACATGCGGCGTTTCGTTGTCGGCATGGGCGGCGCCGGTCGCGGCGGGGAACAGCCCATGCCTGCCCATGGCTAGATTATCCGTCCGCCGGCGTTGATGCAGGATAGGCAGAGGGCGAAGAAGCTGACCATCGCGCCGAGCGACAGCGGCACCTGCAGGACCGGCATCGACGCAAGTTGCGCCATGACGTTCAAGGGCGCGTCGATCTGATCAAGCGTGGTCTTGTACCCGTGCGTCGCCTGCACCATGACGTAAGTGACGAAGACGAAGAATGTTCCAGAGAGGGCCAGGCTGACCAGCACGGCACGCGGGATGTTCACCAGCGGGTTGCGTGCCTCGTCGCCGAATGCAATTGCGCATTCGAAGCCGACCAGGCTAAAGATCGCCACCACGACGCCGAGGCCAAGGCTGGAGAGATGGAGCGAGGCGCGGTCGAACTGAGTGTGGTCGATGGCGAAGCCATGCTGGCGGAGCGTGACCAGGCAGAGGAGCGTGATCAGTGCCACGGAGGCGCCTTCCAGAACCAGCATCAGGATGGCGGAGAGCCGCACGTTCTTCCAGGCGCATAACCACGCGACGCCGACACAGAGCGCAAAAAGGCGGCGACACGGACAACCCCGTCATGTCGAGCAATTTACTCGTCAAGGCGGTGAAGCCAGTGACGCCTGCCATCGAGATGCCGAGATAGGCCCAGATCAAGGACCAGCCGGAAACCGCGCCGATCTTCAGTCCGAGATCCCGGCAGATATAGGCATACATGGACCCCGACCCTGTGGGGCGCCGCGCGAATTGGTTCAGGTTGAGTGCCACGAAGAGCAGCATCACCGTGCCGAGTGCGTAGGACAGCCAACTCCAGTCCCCGGTGTTGCCGTACATCACCGGGATGATCAACGCCGCCGTCATGGTGGGGGAAATTAGCGCCACCGCCTGAGCGAGCAACTCGGGGAAGCCCAGACAGTCCTTTTTCAGCGATTGCGTATACATGGACAAATCCTGCCGCTACGAGACATGGTGGTCCCGTCGGCCGAAAGCCGGCGTGTGAATCGCAGATGCCCCTGGACCGCCAGGGGCCGATCCTCTCAATGGAACTTTCCAGCACGTTTTATGCCAAGCATAATGGACGACGTTTCATTCCCGCGGCTGCCCTCGGCCCTCCCGTTTTCGCGGCGGCTATCGAATAACGGGGCTGCGGTTTGCCGGAATGTTGCACGCGCTGCGTATGTATTGTGCAAGGCACGCGTTCGCGATAACGGCATCGGCCGGCGGCGCGGCGGCCGGCGGCTGGGAAACGCAGGTTGCCGCCCCGGCAACCTTCTCGGGAGGCGGAAACCGCAATGACAATCGATCCGCGTCGACTGCTTCGCGACATGTTTGAGGCGGCGGTCGGCGCGGCGTTGCCGGAGAAGTGCTTGCCGCCGCATCTTCCGCCCCGGCCAGCCG
>JBAUNU010000250.1:0-3115 GCA_049579405.1 Methylocella sp. | reverse complement strand
ACGCATGTGTCTTTCTCCCCTGGCGCTCCATGTTTTAGAATGGGAGAGGGAACTAGAGTTATCGATTCCTCCGCAATCGCATGACGTTCATCCATGGTGACAGGAGGCTTGATCTTGGCAAGTTCCTTTCTAACTATCACACCTAGATGCCTCACGATCCTTTCGGCGCTATGGCATCTCTCAGTGTTTCTCAGGTCTCTTGAAAAATCAAAGCGACTTCGTGACAGGCATAAGTCGCCGCATGTGCGGCCCTTGCGAGGGGTATTTGTTTCCTGGCATATTCATGCACCAACTCCTGCCTGATCGGAGGCGATTTGGTTTCGGCCGCATATCCTTCATTGCTCTTGCCAAAGATATAGAAAAAGCCGGTATGCAAGATAGCACGCAGCGTGCCCAGTCAACGCGCGCAAACCCCTTCCACCAGCCCGGGGAAGTTCCGCCGGCCATCATTGACATTAACCTGTCTCTGAATGACGGCGAGGAGCTTGCGGACCCACCCGCGCTGTCGAGCTGAGGATCGCCGTACCGTGCTCAGTGAGTTTATACCGCATGATTCAAATCTCCAGTTGGGGAGTTTAAATAACGACCCTGCGGCCTGCCTCAATTCTGAAACGCTTTGATCTAAGCGAGGCCAAGTCCTGAGTCCGTCAGCGGCGCTAGCGAAGGTCTGCTATAGGGGCGCACAGAGCGACGATTATGCCGAAAAGAGCCGACATATCTTCCGGGTCGATCGATCGGGCGCCGCTCATGTCCGCATCACGAAGTTTGGAATTGTTCCGATGACACGCCGCTCCGACATCATCAAGATTTTCGCTATCGCCGCCCTCCTGGGGATCGCGTTCTACTATCTCGCGCATTACGGTTTATCATGGCCGCAAAGACCATGACTGCGAGAAATGATCTTATGTGCCCCAGAAAGGAGCACACAATGAGAAACATTCTTCCAACCTTCGCCGTCGTCGTCATCTTTCTTAGCCAGTCTTCGGCGGCGGACATCTGAGCCACGGCGAGGGCGAGGATCGCGCCAACCGCTGGAAGCCAGAATTCGATGAATAGCGGAAATGCCGCGAGCCGCATTCGGAGGCGCTCGACCGTTAGGTAGCCGGCGTACGCGATTTGGCGTTCAAGGATTTCGGGCTTGATCGGATCCTCTGGCCTACCAGTATAATTTGTGCGGGCCACGCAGAGCCCTAATCTGCGACGCGTGCAGCCTTAGAGGTCGCTTGGAGCGAGATGGAACCGTTATAATGCCGAACCCACGCAGTTTACCGAACCGGTCGTCATCTGCGGAGTTTTTTGCAGACAAGGCCGCCGTCCCACACGTTTGAAGCCGTGAAAGGAGACCACGCCGAATGGATCGGGCGGCCCTCGCTGACGACGGTTGCGCTTTGACATTAGAGTTTGTGCCGAACGAGGATCGCATCTCGCCACCGGAGGCTGCGGTAATGCTTGGCGGGACCCCGAGCGGCGACGCTTATACGTTTTTGGCCACTTTCAAGCTAGCCTTGCGTCAGAGCGAAGGGTACCTTTGCTGCGTTAGCTAAGATTTAATCTGACATGTGGTGTCCTGGACCTCATGGCGAATCGTAAGCACTTTGCCTCCGCGATTTATAGCGGGGTCGAAACGTAGAACCCAGAAACTCGAATCGCGGCATGACTGTCCGGCCGGTGATGAGGCCCGATGCTAGCCGTGACCCGGGCATCGACGGCGGCTCGGCTCGAGCCTGGAGGTAATTCTAGCCCCGAGAGGGGTGGGATCGCAGTCCCGCCCAGGCATCCTTAGTTGACCGGCAGCATCAAGTGTTCGTAGGGCGTTCCCGGCCACATCACATAGGGCTTCGTTGGGTCTGGCTTGGCGTCCCTCGGGTAGCCTTGCATCATGCTCTTGGCCTCGGCGCCCACGATCATCACGTGCGACCCTGTCTTGATCCAGTTGTTGTCTGGGGTCTCCTGCGTGGCATAGGGGTCGGTATTGCTGGCGCCGTTGTCACCGCTGAGCATGTAGATGAAGCCGAGCTTTTGCGGCGCTGGCCCCTTCGCCTTCCAGGCTTTTGTCCATTCCATGGCAGCCTCGTCGGCGCACATGGGCGCTCCTCCGGGGTCCATGCAGGTCCACCCGTTGGTTCTCGCTTGGATGACCTTCATTTGCCCGTCTGCGCCCATTTTCAAAATGGTCGCACCTTTCAACACCGCAGCCGGGGCGGCGCCCTTCAGTTTGTCCATGAGTTCCTGGTCCGTCACCACAGTATGCTGCGCGACCGCCCCCGAAATGGCGGCCACAAGAGACGAACTGACGGCCAGCATTATCAATGTGCGCTTCATGGCGCCCTCCGTCGGTTTGCTTCCACCGCAGCGCGGTTCCCATCGGTTTCTTAAGGCTGCTTAGCCAAATGCGCAAACTTCCAAGCGGCTATACGAGTGCCGGGCGTGTTCCAATCAACCGGCCTCTGTTAGGGTGAAAGTAACGAAGGCGTCGCTCACGCGCAGGAGCTTGCGAGGAGCAAGTCGGCCGAGGTCTCCGAGATCGAAAAGTAGCGCACGCCTCTCGAATACGAGATCCACGTAAAGCCCGGGATCGTCGAAGGGATTGTTGATCGGCGTACGATCAAAGTGACGCGACAGGTGTTGCCTGCATAGACTGAAATTTTCTGATAGATCGGTCTGATTTCACTCTATCATGTTCCTAAACGAACCGCCTAGCGTGATGCGCGTGGCGGCCAGGTGACATCGTTTAGCCCGCCGAGACGCGGTGGCGAATGTGATATCTTGGGAAGAACGCATGAGCGTCGGCGATCGAACGCGTAGGGCGCGGCTTCGCGCCGTCGCGATAATGGCGGGACTTCTATCTCTTATTGGGTCCGGCTATGCCGTCTTTCCACGCCATCCTGATCTGCGGGCATTTGATCCCACCGCGATGGCGCATTCCGAGACCACGATGTGGCGGCATTATTACGAACGACGTTATCTTTCGCTGTTCGCCGATCTCTACGATAATTCGCGCGCCCAATATGGTTTCTGTTTCTCTCCATGGAACCGCGTCAGGATCGCCGCCGCGGCAGCCCGCGCGGCCCGTGCTTTTCAGCCGTCGACCTCGCGGTCCGGCGCGCAGGCGGCG
>JBAUNU010000249.1:0-2213 GCA_049579405.1 Methylocella sp. | reverse complement strand
GACGGCGCGCCACCTCCGCCCCAGCGGGGCCGCGGTGCCTTGTCGAACGCGAGCGGACGCTTCGAAAAAGAAATCCGCTGTCAGGAAGACGATGGCTGGGATCTGCCCGAGGACTTGCCGCCGTTGCGGACGCAAGTGACGCGCGAGTCCGCCAAGACGATCATCACCCGCAATGATTCGCCCGACATTTCCTTCGCCCAATCGATCAATCCCTATCGCGGCTGCGAGCATGGCTGCGTCTATTGTTTCGCGCGGCCAACCCACGCGTATCTCGGCATGTCCCCAGGCCTCGATTTCGAGACAAGGCTTTTCGCCAAAACCAATGCGGCAAGCCTCCTTGAGCGTGAATTGTCGGCGCCGGGCTATGCCGCGAAAACCATTGCGATTGGAACCAATACCGACCCCTATCAGCCGATCGAGCGCAAGGAGCTCGTGATGCGCAAGGTGCTCGAAGTGTTGGCGCATGCCAATCATCCGGTGGCGATCGTCACCAAATCGGCGCTTGTCTTGCGCGATCTTGATCTTCTCGCCCCTATGGCCAAAAAAGGCCTTGTGAAAGTGGCTTTGTCGGTGACGACGCTCGACCCCGCCCTTGCCCGCAAAATGGAACCCCGCGCGAGCGGCCCGGAGCGGCGGCTCGATACGATCCGGCGACTTGCGGAGGCAAATATTCCAACCGCCGTGATGGTCGCTCCTATCATTCCCGCGATCAACGACGCAGAGATCGAGGCGATCCTCGCCCGCTCGCAAGCCATGGGTGCGCGCGATGCCGGTTATGTCCTGCTGCGGCTGCCGCTGGAAGTCCGCGAATTATTTGTCGAATGGCTGCGCGCGCATTATCCGGGCAAGCTCAAGCACGTGCTGTCCTTGATCCGAACATCGCGCGAGGACAAGCTTTACGATCCGAGGTTTGGCACGCGGATGACCGGGTCTGGCCCCTATGCTTGGATGATCGGGCGCCGGTTCGCGGCGGCGGCGGCACGGCTTGGGCTCGGCCGAAGCCGCGTGCCGTTGCGGTGCGATCTATTCCAGCCACCGATGCGCCAAGGCGAGCAATTGCGCTTGTTTTGAGAGGCGCGCCAAATTGGGTCTCATATTACGTCCAAATCTACGCCACCAAATACGAGAAGGCGCCGGATGCCTGGGTCGTAAAGCGCCCCGGCTCGAACAATGATCGCGCCCAGGCCGCGCACTGGAATCACCCGGAGAGACGCCTGTATTATTTGGCGACATCCCCGGTTTTCATCGCTTTTTCGAACGATACCTGCGCGGGTCAGACCTCACAGCCGCGTCCAAAATGCCCGCGCAGATGCTCCCATGCCTTGACCATGGAGCGGTCGATCGTGCGCACCGACACGCCGAGCCGCGCGGCGATTTCGGCATGCGTCAAATCCTCGACGCGATTGAGCAGAAAGGCATCGCGGCAGAGCGGTGGCAGTTCGCAGAGGGAGGCGTGCAGCCGCCGCAGCTCCATCGCGCTTCCGGCGGCGGCTTCGGGACTGTCCGGAGCCTCCACATGGCAGGAGAGCGCGAAGCTCTCGCCCGCGTAACGCAAACGCACTTTGGTCTTGCGCGCCAAATCCACCGCCAGATTGGCGGCGATGCGAAAGAGGTAGGGGCGCGGATGTTCGAGAGTCGCGGCGTTACCTCGCTGGAGGAGATGGAGATAGGTGTCCTGCACGACATCCTCCGCCTCTTGGCGTCCGGCGCGGCGCCGGGCAAACCCGTGCAATTCGCCGGCGTGAGCCTGATAAAGGCCCGCAAGGGCAGTGTTAGCCGCGGACATGAGCGGCCTCCACGGGTTGCGTGCGTAGGAAGGACCGGGAGAAAATCATGGCGCGCACCGAAGCGGCGCCGAAGCTGGACAGCAACATGGGATGACCTCATGACAAGGGCCGGGGCTGCAAAGAGCCACGCCGGCCGCGCGAATGGAAAAGCGTTCGGTTGCGAGAATGCCCGCGCTCTATCGCGAGCGGCCAAAGCCGCATGCGCCGGGTTGCCCAGGGCTCAAGTCCTCGGCCTCGACCCTGATTTTCCGATGCCCGGTGTCCTCCACCGGACGCTTGCGCCAATTACCTGGCGGCAAGCGCGTTACGGTCCAGCGGCAGGCAGGACATCACGCCAAGCGGGTGAAAGAGGATCGCTGTGAGGAGCCGGGAAACGGCGGCGCGATCAGAGGTTTTCCGGAGGACCGCGCGCGGCAAAATAATATT
>JBAUNU010000248.1:0-2878 GCA_049579405.1 Methylocella sp. | reverse complement strand
CCTTCGGTCATCAAATAAAGGGCATAGATTTTGGCGGGCTCCGCGAAGGCAAAGGGAATGGCGAGCAAGACAAGGATTGCGTAGGGCGGAAGCGCGGCGACAATGTCTTGCAGACGAATGACAATCCGGAGTCTTGCCACCCATCCGAGCAGCGGCCGGACCACCGGCGTGACGATGCCGTCGAGAACGACATAGAGGACAACAACGGCTTTTGCCGGCAACAGGAACAAGCGGCGTATACTAGAATTTTTGTCTGTTCTGGCCAAGAATATCGTTCCTTTTTGGCCCCGGAAATTGAGCGCGGAGTCAACTACGATTCAAGATTCCCCCGGCATGATCGTTAAGCATCCTCATCTTCGGCATCTACGAGGCGGCGGCCTTCGTTATAAAGACGCCTGAGAAGGCAGTTTTGGCCCTGTCACGAAAAGCGGCGATCCGGACATGAGCGGCAGGGCCTTGGCCGGGCCGGTGTTGGCCGGGCAAATCTCGCATTCGCCAAACCGGCGATCGATCCTCCCGCGGCTTCAAGGCATGGGAACGCCGCCTCGCCGTTTCGCCCCGCGACGGCAAGAATCTTACAGAAATTCCCGCGACGCTCTCGGCCGGCTGCAAGGCGGCGGCGAATATTGTTGCGGCGGGAAAACGGAAGCTGCGCCTCGCCCTCATCGAATTCGCGGGCGAACCGAGGAGAAGGCCGTGATGCGATGTCCGCGCAATCGCCCGCCTGCTGCACCGTCTGGAATCTTGCGAGTTCTACTCTTTTATGCCACCCGTATTCCCGCCGAAGTTGCTCTGGTTTCCGATACCGCCGGTTCCCGCACTTGAACCGCGGCCCGAGCCCGCGATGCCGCCCGTTGAAGTTCCCTCGCCCGCATCTTGAAGACCGCCGGACCCGGCGCCGTGGCCTGCCCCCCTCGCTCCGGTCCCGGCGCCGTGGCCTGCCGTCCCCGCTCCGGTGCCAATGCTGGCCTCGCCCCCACCCCGGTTGACGACGAGAGGAGCCTGGGCGTGAGCGGCAATCGAGGCCCCGCCAACAAAAGCCGCCACCACGGCCAGGGTCAATCGATACCGCATTTGCCTCTCCGTAACTTGGCCGGTACCTGAGCACGATAGCATTGGAGCACGATCCGCGAAAGCGGAAACCACTGCCGCTCTTGAGTGGAGCCAGGGCCGCGACCCTGGTTTGACGGCCCTTAACGCGAAAGGGGCTGCCCAGCGCGGGCCGTGCGCCGGCGAAGCCCTCACGCCATCCGGAAATGCTTCGACAGCTTCAGCCCCTGGCCCTGGTAATTGGAGACGGCGCTCGCGCCGTAAAGGAGGCGCGGCGGCTCGGCCATTTTCTCATAAACGAGGCGTCCAATCATTTGCCCGTCCTCGAGAAAGAATGGAACCTCATAACCGCGGACTTCGAGGACCGCGCGGGCGGAGGGACGATTGTTCGCGCCCGCGCCGAAGCCAGGATCGAAAAAGCCCGCGTAATGCACGCGGAATGCCCCCATCGCGGCGTCGATCGCAACCATTTCGGCGGCGAGATCGGGAGGGATCTGGAGCCTCTCCTTGGAGGCGAGAATGTAGAACTCGTCTGGGTCGAGGATCAGCCTTTTGTCCGGCCTGGCCCTGACCTGCACCCAGTAATCGGCGGCGTTATAGTCACCCCGGTCCACATCGAGAATATCCGCGTGTTTCTGGGCTTTGTATCCGATCACCCCGCCGGCCGGCTCGGCCCCCAGGCCAACCCGTACCACTAGTCCATTCCGCCACAGTTGCAGATCGCCATCGACGAGCGGCATTTTTTCATGACGCTCGCGGAGCTCCTTTTCCTTGACGCCGAAATCGCTGCCCTCCAGCTGTTGCGAGTTCAGCCTGCGGAAGCGGATCTGATTGAGCTTCGAGCCCTTGCGCACCCGCACGCTAAAGCTGCGCGGCGAAACTTCGGCGTAGAGACGCCCTTCATAGCCTCGTGCCACATGGTCGAACACGTCCGATTTGTCGGTGATGAGGCGGGTAAAAATATCGAGGCGGCCGGTCGAGCTTTTCGGGTTGGCGATCGCCGAAATGCTGTCCGGCAGATTCAAATGCTCGATGAGCGGGATCACATAGACACAGCCACGCTCCAGGACGGCGCCATTGCCGCCGATGCTGATTTCGTCGTCGGCGCTCTTGAGGGCATCGAAGCGCTCGCGAACGGAATAGGCCTTGCCTGGCAAAAAGCTCGCGCGCACCCTGTAGGCCCGCGCGCCTAAGCGCAGGTCGAGGCTCGCCGGCTGAAATTGCTCGTCTTCGATTTGGCCTTCGGCCTGAATCATCTTGCGCCGCGCCATCAGCTCGATTTTTTCGCGCGGAAGCAGGCCGAACTGCGTGCCGAACTCGTGGGCGCTCAGCAGAGGCGCCGCACCGCTGGCGTGCTCCGGCTCGGCGAAAAGGGAGAGCGGCTGGACGGTCATGATGGTTTTCGAACGCCTCGCTCGAAAGGGGATTTCTATGGCGTCTTAGGACGAAATGTAGCACCCCGTCGCGATGCTTCTTCCAAAATCCCCGCTGTCCACCGGATTGAGATATGTTACATCGAGAGGTAAACAATCCGGAGCCCTTTGGGGCCATAAGGCCGCAATGGATATGGTGCGGTTGCCGCTTGCCGTGCGGTCCCCGGTCCGATCGGCCGTGACAAGGAGACGGGGATGAGCGCTCGCCGGCAAAAGCCTGACATGAAAACCCTGCATCCGGCGACCCAGCTCGTCCATGGCGGCACCATGCGCTCGCAGTTCGGCGAGACCTCCGAGGCCCTCTTCCTGACCCAGGGCTACGCCTACCCGGATATGGAAACGGCCGAGGCGCGGATGAAGGGCGCCGAGCCCGGCTATGTCTATTCGCGCTATTC
>JBAUNU010000247.1:0-3239 GCA_049579405.1 Methylocella sp. | reverse complement strand
AGAAAAAATTGCAAGCTCAGAGTAATTGCTCTCGTTGGAGGTTGAGTCAGCCATATCTAAAACAATTGCTTGACATAGCGGAGGTTGACGCATCATGGCTGGCAAAGAACTATGCGATGCATTTTCGCTTAATGAAGTCAGAGAACTTGCCAGAAGCCGCTCCGGAGGAATTCCAAGCGGATGTCGCTAAGCTTTTGGCTAAAATTTTGACACAAACAATTTGCGCTCGATGGAGCCCGTACCGTTTTAACCTGTTTGCACGTGCCGTCTTATTTTTTATTTTGGAAAAGTTGCCGAGCATCAGACGGCGTTAATCCCGCCAGAGCCCTCGTTTGCGAAACCTCCGAATTCATTACCGCCTGCCGAAAGCCGCGTCGATCCCGGCCGCGCAACCCCCGTCTCCGCCGGCGCAGACGCAGCGGTCCCCGCTGCAAACCGGCCTGGTTTTCCGCCGCCCCAATGGGCCGTCCTTGCTCCGGAGACGACCATGCGGTCATCCGTTACATTCCGCCTCGCGCCGGCCATGTCGCGCGGAACCGGAAGACATTATCGCCGCGGGTTTGTCTTCTGGAGCCCCGGCCTATAAAGCCGCATCACGAGGATTTCGGCGGCATGGCGTCGTCCCCCAAGTTGGCGAGGCCCGGGCTAGCGACGGCGCGCGGGCGTGCCAAAGGCCGTGCGCTGTCGTGTGGGTGCTGACCGGAGCGCGCCGGACGCCCCGCTTCCACCAGAACGACGTCAATTTGCGGTCGAAATCGAGCGGGAGAACGCCCTCAGTTGATTGACCCGCCGGGTCCGCCGTAGCAGCCTCAATCGGATCAACACAACATGCCGAGTGCGATAGCTTGCTGAATCGCCGCAAATGCGCTGCAAATGAATGCGTCTTCCTGCGAATACGGGTTAATGTTAATAAAGAGATGCTTGCTGCGTGCTTACTACAAACTGTCGACGGATCGAAGAATTTAGATTAATTCGCATTGGCTAGGGTCAGACTCATTAACCTTTCTGCGCTGACGTTGGTGAGTCCGGACCCTAATTGGTTGCATTGGTGCCGGTTGCAGGAGTCGAACCCGCGGCCTACTGATTACAAATCAGTTGCTCTACCAACTGAGCTAAACCGGCATCTCGCAAAGTTTGCCGCCGAATTTTTGCGATGGGCGTGTGGACCGGGCACCGATTCTCGATTGATGCGAGGTCGCTTCGACTCCGCGCTTGAATGCTACATTGGCGATGTGTTTTGGCAACAGGTTTTAGACGCTGGCGGAAATTTGGCGCCAGCCGCGGCAGCCATGCCACTCTTCGAATCAGGGGACCTGTTCAAGCAGACCGGGCCAATTGTGGTTTTTTGGACACATTGTCTGGATAAGGTCGTTTGGGAACGATCGATGAGTGGCCGCACGCCCTTGAGAATGATAAGAGATTGGTTTCATGCGGAACAGGTTGTGAATGCCGAGAGTTTTGCTAGTTATCGCGCGCATCCTGTTGGCCGGCGCGGCGTGCCTCGCGTTTGCGGGTTGTTCAAGCATCTCAGGGTCCGGGCCGAGCGCTGGCGACGTTGCCGAGGAAGCTGGCGCGGGGGCCGCGCCACGCTACGAACTCGTCGATATAGATCCCTCTGTCATCGAAACATTGCGGCATCGCGGGCCGGCCAGCTTTCTCGCCCACTTTGGTGACTATCGGCCGTCGGTCGAACCTCGAATTGGCATTGGCGACACGGTCGCGGTGACAATCTGGGAAGCGGGCGCGGGCGGCCTCTTTTCGTCGCCTGTCGTCTCCGACCGGTTCAGTACCGGCTCGAAAAGTGCGACGATCCCCGATCAGGTCGTTGGACGGGACGGCGCGATCACTGTTCCCTATGCCGGCCGTATCACCGTCGCCGGGCGCACGACCAGAGCCGTGCAGACCATCGTTGAACACGCGCTCGAAGGCAAAGCCATCCAGCCGCAAGTCTTGGTCAATGTCGCCCACTCAATCAGCAATACCGTCACGGTCACCGGCGAAGTCGCGAAAGGCGACCGGGTGCCTTTAAGCGTGAAAGGCGATCGCGTGCTGGACGTCATCGCGGCGGCCGGCGGAATTCGCGCGCCGGTCAACGAAACCTATGTCCAGTTGTCGCGGGGAGACGTGACCGAGCGCGTCGCGATGACCCGAGTGACCTCCGACCCAAAAGAAAATATCTATATGCGCGCGAACGACGCTTTGACATTGATCCGGGATCCGCAAACTTTCATCGCATACGGCGCGACGGGCCGGAACGCGGAAATCCCTTTCGATGCCGAAGGCATCAACCTGTCGCAGGCCTTAGCCAAGGCTGGCGGGCTTCTCGATGTCCAGTCCGATCCGGCGGGCGTATTCGTTTTCCGCTATGAGCCGGAAGGTGTCGCGCGCGCGCTGAGGCCGGATAGTCCGCTGGTCCAGCATGGCTATTCCACGCCGATTGTCTATCGGCTTAACCTGCGCGACGCGAACAGTCTGTTCGTCGCTCAAAGTTTCCAGGTCGTCAACAGGGACTTGCTTTATGTGTCCAACGCTCCGATCACCAATTTGCGGAAAATCATGGAAATCGTCGGCTTGGTTACGGGGCCGGCCTACACCGGGATAGTCTCGTCTGTATACCTAAAATGATAATGTCATGGGCCGCAGCTTTGCGCATGGCGCGCTTCGCGAGTTTTTTGCTGTTCCGGAGGGTTAGACAAAATTCGACCCGGCAGTCGGGAGGCGTTTTTTTGCCACATTCCCCTGCAATCTTATCGCGTTGTGTTGCCGCGAGGTAAATGCTCGTTGAATATTCTCGCGCACCGTTAGTGATAATCCGTGATGCGTGATGGGGGGTCGGGTGCAACGCGTCGCTTTCGTTCAAGAAGCCCAACCGGCGCTAAGGCCGCCGCCCGTCGTTTCGCGCGTTCAAGAAAATATCCTCGCCCGCCGCGAACGCGATTTCCTCGACTGGCTTTGCGTGCGCATGCCGCGCGCGGTCACCCCGGACCGGCTCACCGGATTGGGGGCCGGCGGCGCCGCGCTCGTGCTCGCCGGCTATGCGGCGACCCGCTTGCACCCGGCGTTTTTCTGGTTGGCTACGCTCGGCATCGTCATCCACTGGTTCGGCGATTCGCTCGATGGAAGCCTCGCCCGTTACCGCCGGATAGACCGCCCGCGCTACGGCTATTTTCTCGATCATTCCGTCGATGCGCTGTGCAACTTGACGATCATGACCGGCGCCGGGCTTTCCGCCTATATCC
>JBAUNU010000246.1:0-2801 GCA_049579405.1 Methylocella sp. | reverse complement strand
TCGGTCCAGCCCATTTCCTCGACAATTACCCGATGCCGCAAACGGTAGGCTTGCTCCATCTCGTCACGATAACGATAGTCGTTTTCGGGGGTAACCAGGTGAATCACGGAAATTCTCCAGTTCACGGGGTGATCAATGCCTGGGGCCAATTGGCCCCAGCGCCGGTCCCTTTCAGTGAATGGAGTATGCCGGATGTGTGGGGGTGGAGATAGTACGCGAACGCGTACCTTTCCGCGATCAACTCCCGGCGGACCCCTTCGGCGACCGCTTGCGTAGCGTTGAATCATATCAAGCTGCCTCATCGAGTTTATAGGCCCAAGTGTGGACGGCGCGGAATGATTACCGAGGATCAACTTGATCGCGGTCAAAGCTGGATAGGACGCATCGAGAAGTTTTAAGAATTCGATGAACTCGCGCGAGCGGTGGCGATCTCTGACGAGTGCATGGACCTTGCCGGTCACGAGGTCGATCCTGGCAAGCAGGCTCAGGTGCCATGGCGCTTAGCGAGCTTTCCGGTTGCTTCGGCGAAGCGGCGCGCCTGTCGGGGGTTGACCTTGCCAGTCTCGGCCAATTTCTTCATGTGTTCGCGCCGCTCGAAGGCTGGCGACATGTCGAAGTCACGGATCGCGACGCCGGGTTGGGTTATGCTCACGCCTTGAGGATTTAGCCGATATCCGCTTCTTCAACGCCAAGACATTCGTTCTGGTGCAAGACAACGCCCCGCTCGCGGGGGCGTCCGGCACGCTCCGCTCAACACCCACACCAAGGCTTCGCTTTACGAGCCTTCCGCGCCGCAAGGGCGGCCGGCCGGATGGTTCGAATGGCATTCGGAGGGCGCGCCGGCGGCGGGCGAGGCCGAGCTCATCGTCGATATTGCGACGACCGGCGCGACGCTTCTCGCCAATGCGCTCAAAATCCTCGACGACGGCACGATTTTGCGCTCGCAGGCCAATCTCGCCCGTTGCCCGGTCAAGGCGGCCCTGCGCCAGCGAGAGCACGGCCATCGCCACGGCGAGAAAGACCCCCTTGCCGGGCGAGAAAACATGCGAACATGCTCCCCAAAGGCAATTCCGAGCTGGTTCAGGATAACAAGTTTATCCGTAATAATGAGTTTATGGTTCCCTGCGAGCGCCGGGATTGAACGAGGAACCCAAGGACCGGTTTGGGCAGCCCCGGGAGCAGACCCGCGATCTTGATCATTCCCCGCTTGCACCTTAAGCCCCGCGCAATGCAGCAGAACCCCCGCGCGCCCCTTCTCGTCTTCGATCTCGACGGCACGCTCGCCGATACGGCGGGTGACCTTGTCGCAACATTAAATGTCATTCTCGCCCGCGAGGGCTTGGCCGGATTCGCGGTGCCGGATGCCCGCGCGATGGTCGGCGGCGGCGCCAGAGCCTTGATCCAACGCGGACTCTCTGCCCATGGCCTGACAGCGAGCGAAACCCGTGTTGACGAGATGCTTGCCGGTTTCCTGGCTTACTACGAGGCCCATGTCGCCGACGAGACAGTCTTGTTTCCGGGCGTCGCCCGAGCGCTCGACCGTTTCGAGGCGGCGGGGTTCGCCTTTGCCGTGTGCACCAACAAGGTCGAATATCCGTCCATCCTGCTGTTGACCGCGCTCGGCGTCGCCGGCCGTTTCCGGGCGATCTGCGGCAAGGATACTTTTGCGGTCAGCAAGCCCGACGGCGAAGCATTGTTGCAGACGATTGCCCGGGCAGGCGGCGATCGCGGCCGGTCCGTGATGGTCGGCGATTCCAAAATGGATATCGATACCGCGCGCAACGCCGGGATTCCTGTCGTGGCGGTCAATTTCGGCTATACGAGCGAACCTGTCGAGAGTTTCAAGCCGGACCGGGTGATCGGCCATTACGACGAATTATGGGGCGCGGTCGCAGCGCTCGGCGTGGCATAGGGCGAGATCCGCCTTGACTCGGAGCGGCTTGCCTTCATAAAGGGCTGCCGCGTGCGCCGGCCCGCGTGGCGGGGCGCGTAGCTCAGCGGGAGAGCACTCCCTTCACACGGGAGGGGTCACAGGTTCAATCCCTGTCGCGCCCACCATTCAAATAGCTTACGAGTTGGTCGAAAAATTCATTCGGCAAGTGCAGGCAGAACAGAGCGCGAAAATGCACGTCGATCCGTGCAAAATCCGTGCAGTTTGTTCGGCTGTTGTTCCGATCCACTCACGAAACCACATTGGCTTATGCAACCAGCGATCGTCTCGGCCAGGTCGAGGGTCGCCTTGTCCTCGTAGCTCTTCTCGATGTGAGCCTGGCCCAGCGCATCGTTTTGCAGGTCGAGATTCTGAAACACTCGACTGATCAAGGCGTACGATTTAGGTTTAGGTTGACTTCAACAGATGGCGCACGTGTCCGCCTTTGGCTGCCCCTTCGCTTCGGAAATAGTCGGCCTCGCCAAAGGGTCGCTTGTTCGCTTGAAGCGCATGGATAGCAATCAGACGACCCGCGCGCGGCAGGGGCTTTTGAGTCCGCTGAAGCGCCATAAATTGACCATTAACTTCATGCTATGAGACTTGGGTTTACTCGCCTCACCACCTGCAAGAAAGAGGTTGCCATGTTAGCCCGGAGTTTTCTACGCTGTTCGGTTTCAACACTTGCTAGTGTCGCGATGCTCGCGGTCTCTTTGAGCCCGGCATCCGCCTTGACTCTTGTCGCACCTTCCCTGGAACAACCTTTCGCTTCTTCGCAGATCGAAAAAGTCTGGTGGTGCCGCTGGGGTTGTGGCCGCGGATGGGGCCCTGCCGCCGTCGTGGGCGGCGTGGTCGCTGGAACCGTCGTCGGGGC
>JBAUNU010000245.1:0-2079 GCA_049579405.1 Methylocella sp. | reverse complement strand
GGCAAAGACCGCGCCCGGAGGCTTGATCTTGGCGGCGCGCGCCGGACCCGCGGCCATCAGCAGCGAAACGACAAGGAAGCCAGCCAAATGACCCAATCGGGCTCGATAGACCTGCATCAAAGCTTCGATCATGAACAATTCGGACGCGACATGCGAATTCCGGACGTGGACATCGAGCCATAATAACGGCGATTTCAGGCCTTCATGCGCAGCATTTAACGTGGAAGCCTGGTCCGCGAAAATTGGCAAGTAGGGCTTGGCCGCGCCACAACGATGGCGATCGCCCAGAAACTCCTTCATCCGACGTGGAGGACTCACCGCCGCAGCCCAGCTTTCAGCCTTCCGGCGTCCAGGCCTCGTAATCGCCGGTCGCCGGAGGCCGCGCATTGGCGGCCAAGGTCGAGCCAGGCGGGCGCCAGGCTTGCGGCGTGCCGGTCAGATTCGGCCGATACGGCAGCTCCCACGCACGGGCGGCGTATTCTTCTTGGGTTGGCGGGATATCCACCGTGTGGTGCAGCCAGCCGTACCAGCCTGGCGGGGTCATCGAGCCCTCGCTCTCGCCCGCGTAAATCACCCAGCGCCGTTCGAAGCCCAGCGCCTTGTCGATCTTCCGCGACCGGTAATAGCGATTGCCGAATTCGTCCTTGCCGGCGAATTTGCCAAAGAGCAATGTGTGGAGTGCCGTATTGAGGGTCTGGCCGTTCCACCAGGTAAAAATCCGAGCGAGCCATTTCATCGGTTTGAACTGCCTTCGGCGTTGCGGGAGCGATCCCGCCGGCACCGGGCGGTTATGGCCGGGCGCGGCGCCGCTGTCCAGAGCGGGCATGCAAAGCAATTTCTTAACCAATCCACAACATTGATTTCTCGACGGCGACACAACATTTAGTATGCTCATTGGATTGAGGTCTAGTTTTAGGGGCACAGCCAATGCGAATCGAGCGGCGTTACACCAAGCCTGAGCAATCCCCCTACGCGGAGATCGCGTTTCGGACGACGAAAAGCGAAATCCGCAATCCCGACGGATCAATCGTTTTCTCGGCTGACGGCATCGAGGTTCCCGCCGCTTGGAGCCAGGTCGCGGCGGACGTGCTCGCGCAAAAATATTTCCGCAAGGCGGCAGTGCCCGCCCGGTTGAAGCGGATCGAGGAAGACGGGGTTCCCGCATTCCTTTGGCGCTCCGCCGCGGACGAAGAAGCGCTCGCGGCCTTGCCGAAGTCCGGGCGCGATAGGGGCGAGACCTCGGCCAGCCAAGTCTTCGACCGTCTCGCCGGCGCCTGGACCTATTGGGGCTGGAAAGGCAAATATTTCGACTCGGAGGCGGATGCGGCCGCCTTCTTCGACGAATTGCGCTTCATGCTGGCGCGTCAGATGGCGGCGCCCAATTCGCCGCAATGGTTCAATACCGGGCTCCATTGGGCCTATGGCATCGATGGGCCAAGCCAGGGCCATTATTACGTCGACCCCGAGACCAAGAAGCTCGTCAAGTCGAAGTCGGCCTACGAGCATCCGCAACCGCATGCCTGTTTCATCCAGTCCGTCGCCGACGATCTCGTCAACGAAGGGGGCATCATGGATCTTTGGGTGCGCGAAGCCAGGCTCTTCAAATATGGCTCCGGCACCGGCTCGAATTTTTCCAAATTGCGCGGCGAGAACGAAAATCTTTCGGGCGGCGGAAAATCCTCCGGCCTGATGTCGTTCTTAAAGATCGGCGATCGCGCGGCGGGCGCGATCAAGTCGGGCGGCACGACAAGGCGAGCCGCGAAAATGGTCATCGTCGATGCCGATCATCCCGACATCGAGGATTTTATCGAATGGAAAGTAAAGGAGGAACGGAAAGTCGCCGCGCTGGTCACCGGCTCGAACATTTTGCAAAAGGCGATGAAGGCAATTCTTCGCGCCTGCGTCAATTGCGAGGGACCTGGTGACGATTGTTTCGATCCCGAAAAAAACCCGGCCCTGAAAAAAGAAATCAAGCTCGCGCGGCGCGCCTTCGTCCCCGACGCATTGATCAAGAAAACCATCCAACTGGGGCGGCAGGGCAATACGAACATCGAGTTCGAACCTTTTACTGCCGATTGG
>JBAUNU010000244.1:0-2999 GCA_049579405.1 Methylocella sp. | reverse complement strand
GGATATCCCGGGGCCGAGGCAGGCGAGTGTGGCGTGAAAGCGGCACCTGACCGTTTTCCTCGGCGCCGACCGGTTTTGGCTTTGGTGCCGCCATATTATGTTGCTAGCTTCGCCCGAAGTCCGTTGTCGATGACCAATTGGCCGAGGGGGATCGAACGGCGGTGTCCGGAGCAACCGCATCTAATGTGGCCAATGCGCGCGTCTCGCTGGAAAGCTTGGGCAGGCTTTTCGGCCGCGATCCTCGCCGTCATTCCGGCCGCCTGCAGCGTGGGACCCGACTATCTGCGCCCGTCCGCGCCTGAACCTGCGGCTTACAAAGAGCTGAAAGGCTGGAAACGCGCTGCTCCGCGTGACGACATCGACCGCGGCCCCTGGTGGTCGGTGTTCCGGGATACGAAGCTCGATTCATTTGAGCCGCAAGTCGAAATCTCCAACCAGACCGTCGCCGCCGACGAGGCGGCCTACCGGCAAACGCTCGCCGTCATCAAGGAGGCGCAGGCTGGCCTGTTTCCGACCGTCACCTTGAATTATTCATACATTGGCTCGCATTTCGGGAACAAGGCAATTGGGAACGCGCTAGGCACTGGGGTCACTAGAACGGTCTACACTCTGGCGTCCAATGGCAGCTGGGATCTCGATTTATGGGGCAAGATCCGCCGCAAGGTGGAAAGCGACGTCGCCGGCGCCCAAGTCTCCGCCGCCGATCTCGCCAATGCCGAGCTTTCCGCCCAGGCCATGCTCGCCACCGCTTACTACAATCTGCGCGCGGCGGATGCGCTGCAGGCTCTGCTCGATCAAACGGTCGCATACTACAAGAAAACGCTGGTGATAACCCAAAATCAATTCAACGCCGGCACGGCCTCGCAGGCCGATGTCGCGACCGCGCGGACGCAGGTCTTGACTACGGAGTCCGCGGCAATCAATGTCGGCGTTATGCGGGCGCAGTTCGAACATTCGATCGCGGCATTAATGGGCAAGCCGCCGGCGGAATTGACGATCGCGTTCACGCCGCTTGGCTTCAAGCTTCCCGATATTCCCGTGAGCGTGCCTTCGACGCTGCTGGAAAGGCGTCCGGATATTGCCGCGGCCGAACGGATGATGCAGCAAGAGAATGCTCTCATTGGCGCCGCCGTCGCCCTATACTATCCCGACATCAGCCTTACCGGCATGTTCGGGTACACCGGAACCGGTGGGCTTGCGGTCTCGCTTGCCAACGAATTCTATAGTCTCGGCGCTTCGGCCGCGCAAACCGTCTTCAACGGGGGCCTGTTCAGCGCGGAAGTCGAGGCGGCGGCGGCAACCTACGATCAAAGCGTCGCAACTTACCGGCAGACCGTGCTGACGGCCTTTCAGCAGGTGGAAGACGAGCTTGCGGCGATTCGCATATTGGCGCGCCAGCAGAAGGTCGCCGACGACGCGGTCAAGTCGGCGCAAGAGGAGGTAGATGTTCTGCTCAATCAATATCAGGCCGGCACGGTAGCCTTCACCGCCGTCGTCGTCGCCGATGCAATGTTGCTTACCAACCAAGAGGCCGCGCTAACGGTAAGACAGAATCGCTTTCTCGCCACCGTCGCGCTAATCGAGGCGCTCGGCGGCGGATGGAATAGCGAAGTTCTGCCAAGCAGCCTGGGGTTGGAAAGCAGGTATAATCCTTTCGTTCCTCCAATTTAGGGAGAATTGAGCCGGCATCCGTTGTGAAGATCGAGCCGCGTGAAACAGGTCGCGCGTGTAGCGGTTTCCATGGTCTCCACCTATTGATTGGAGCCAATGCCGCACCGACACTATAAGCCGGCCGGGTGTGGAAGTGTGAACATTACGAAACATTCATGCCACGGAACATCGGCCGTAAGACGCTTTGGAACAATAATCGGCCGTTTTCCCATGGGCTAGATGCGTGAAATGGCAAGGAACTGGACGCTAAAACATGGATGACCGGACCCATGGGGCCAATACAGAGGTCTCCGATGACATGCTTCTCCGCGACGACCGCACCGGCCTTCGCGAAGACAAGGTCATGCCGCCCGGTATCAAGCCAAAGCCGAGAGCGCGGCTACGGCCGATCTTTGTCCTTGGCATCGCCGCCCTGCTGGGGCTCGGCGTTTACCGGATCACGGAGACGCTTCGGGCGCCAAAGAACCCGAGCCGTGGTCAAGAAAAAACCGCCCCGCAGCCGGTTGGCGTGGCCACCATCGGCACCGGCGACATCAAGGTCGTCGTGACTGCTCTCGGCACGGTGACGCCCCTTGCGACCGTGACGGTGAAAACCCAGGTCAACGGTCAACTGCTCGAAGTCGGCTTCAAGGAAGGCCAATCGGTCAAGAAAGGTGATTTTCTAGCGCAGATCGATCCGCGCCCGTTTCAATTGAGCGAAGCTCAATTCGAGGGCCAGCTTGTCCACGATCAGGGACTTCTCGATCAAGCAAAAATGGACCTGGCCCGCTATCAAACCCTCGTCAAACAGAATTCAATCGCGCGGCAGCAGGCCGAGGACCAAGTGTTCATCGTCAAGCAAGACGAGGGTTCGGTCAAGCTTGATCAAGCCCAAATCGATAATCAGAAGCTGAACCTAATTTATGCGCACATCGTTTCGCCCGTCGATGGCCGCATCGGCCTGCGTTTGGTCGATCCCGGGAATTATGTTCAGACCACCGACAGCGGCCTCGCGGTGGTCGCCCAAATGCATCCGATCACGGTGATTTTCGTGGTGCCGGAGGACGATATTCCGGAAATCATGGCGGCGATGCGTGCTGGGAAGGCGCTCGAGGTCACCGCCTACGACCGTGCCAATGTCACTCCCCTTTCGGTTGGCAAAGTCGCGGCGCTTGACAGCCAGATCGATCCAACGACCGGCACGGTGAAGTTGCGTGCCAACTTTGATAATCTGGACGACAAGCTTTTTCCGAACCAGTTCGTTAACGCGCGGCTGTTGATCAAATCCTTGCGCGGCGTCGTGACCGTGCCGTCGAGCGCGGTCCAGCACGGCGCCCCCGGAACTTATG
>JBAUNU010000243.1:0-5218 GCA_049579405.1 Methylocella sp. | reverse complement strand
GCATAGCAATTGTCAGCCTGCTTGGCTACTCTAATCGGCAGGGTTTGAAGGCGCGCGATTGGAAAATACCGCTCACCAAGGCAACCATTCGCATAATCTATATTATGGAACCTAAATTCCGACCCCGAGCTCACCTTATGCTTGCATCTAAATTGTAATCGGATATCAGTATATTACGTTGCGAAGCGACAAAGTGAGATTAAAGCAGATTGACTCATTTCAGGCCAAAATTCGCATGCCATCGAAAGCAGGTTCGACATTCGCCGGAAGTTCGCCTTTGAGCCGCGCGAAATCGAGATCGCTATGAAGATTGGTGAGAATCGCGCGGTTCGGCCGCAATTTGGCGATCCAATCGAGGGTTTCCGGCAAGGAAAAATGACTGGGGTGCGGCGTGTAGCGCAAAGCGTCGACGATCCACAGGTCGAGCCCCTCCAGAAAACCGCGGCTCTCGATGGGAACGGCGTTGAGATCGGGCGAATAGGCCACTCTGCCAAAGCGAAAGCCGAGCGCGTCAATCTCGCCATGTTCAAGCCGGAACGGAACGGTATCCAGGAGTCCTCCAGGACCATTTATGATGATATTTTGGCCTGTTATGAGGCGATGTTCATTTAGCAATGCAGGATAATGGCTGCCAGGCGGCGGTTCGAAAATATAACCAAATTTCGTCCGCACGATCGCCGAGGTGGCGGCGTCCATATAGAGGTCGATTTTTCGCCGTGCCATGATGACCAAGGGCCGGATCTCGTCAATTCCATGAATATGGTCGGCGTGCGAATGGGTCAGCAGGATGGCGTCGAGCCGGGTAACGCCCAGCCCGAGCAATTGATCGCGAAGATCCGGCGACATGTCGACGAGGACTTGGGTCGTGGCGCCGTTCTCGCCAGTGCGCTCGACGAAGATCGAACAGCGCCGGCGCCGGTTTTTAGGATTATTGCGATCGCAGGCGCCCCAGCCTTGGCCGACGCGCGGAACCCCGCCGGAGGATCCGCAGCCGAGGATGGTGAAGGTGAGGCTCACGCCGCTTCCGCGCCGATCGCGGGAGCCGGCATCTTGGCAAACAAGCGGAGCGCATTGGCGCTCGTCTCCGCGGCGATTGTTTGCGGCGAAACACCCTTCACGTCGGCCAATACTTCGGCGGTGGCCGCGACAAATGCCGGTTCGTTGCGCTGGCCGCGATACGGTACCGGGGCGAGATAGGGCGCGTCGGTTTCGACCAACACCTTGTCCATTGGCACCGCGCGGGCGATCTCCCGCAGCGGCCGGGAGTTCCTAAACGTCAAGACGCCGGAAAACGAAATATAGAGCCCCAGTGAAAGTGCGGCCTCGGCAAGCATGGCGGACGCGGTGAAGCAATGGAGAACCCCTGCAAAGGCGCCCTTCCCCATTTCGTCCCCTAGAATCGCGGCGATATCGGAGTCCGCGTCGCGGGCATGAATGACAATCGGCAGTCCGCTTTGCCGGGCGGCCGCGATATGGGTGCGGAAAACCCTCGCGGCGATGTTGCGCGGGGTTTGGTCATAATGATAATCGAGTCCGGCTTCGCCAATGCCGACGCATTTCGGGTGGCGCGCCAATTCGACCAAGCGATCTTGCGAAACGTCGGCTTCTTCATGCGCGTGATGCGGATGTGTCCCAACTGTGCAAAAGACGTCCTCGTAGGTTTCGGCGATGAGGCTGATCGAAGCAAAAGCTTTCGTGCGCGTCGAAATGGCGATCATTCGCTTAAGCCCGGCGGCGCGGGCGCGTTCGACCACGGCATCGCGTTCGGAGGCGAAATCCGGAAAATCGAGGTGGCAATGGCTGTCGATCAGCATAATTGCCTCTAGAAACTTGCCGCTAGCCAGCCAAGGGTAGCGCCTGGGCATCAAATCGCCTGTCCCGCACTTACGCCGCCGACCGCCTCTTTGTGTTGCGCCGATGTCACACCGGCTATTTGTTTAAACTTCGGGCGCAATGTTATCGAACTTTTGCCGATTTTGCGAGCCCACCATTGGCCACACGGCGGTGTCCCGCTTTGTTGCACGCCGGAGAAAGGCAACGGTTTGGCCTCACGATCAAACCCGTCGCCGGGTTCCATAGAAAGCACAATCAAATCAGGAGATTTCCTCATGTCTGTTGTGCCCTCAATCATCGTTCTCTTGATAACAGCTCTGCTAGTTTTTCGCCGGGAGCTCACTCAGCCCGCGGCCGGCGCCAAGAGGCGACATCCGCGCCGAGGCAAGCCAGTGCCGCGACCGGCAGCTAGACGGCCTTCCCGCAATGCGTCTTGGCCGCGTCGCCTCGAAGAAGCCGGCCAGGGCCTTCGCGGACCTCGCTGAGACAGCTGGCGTCGCGGATTAAACACAAGGGCAGCGGCCGCGTCTGACTAGCGCCGCCTGCCATTGCATATAACTGTCGATCAGCACGCTACGCCCGAAACCCCGTCCGGAGGGTTTCGACCGTACGTTGCGGGCAACGCGGACCCGCCCGTGCCAGTCAATGAAGAAGACGACGGGCGTAGTCAGCGATGAGGCCGATTATCCCGATGCGCTTTGCTGCGGCCAAAAGCTGCGGGGTAATCGAATTTAGAGCTCCACCCCAATATCTCAGGCGAGCCCGGGCAACCGTCATGCCGTTGGAGAGATCGCGCTGGAAAACCTCATCGAGGTTGTCGCGCAACGTTTCGCGATAGCCTTTCTTGGTGCACCAGCCGACAAGGAGTTCGGCAATTCGGGGAGGTTCCGTTCTTGGCGAAACGGGTCGGGTTTTTGTTTCGACGATGCCTTTATCGAAAGATTCTTTATATTCCTTAAGCAATACTCTAAACAGTTTGGCGACAAATTCGATACGCTCTTCTTCTTTGGCTAGACCCTCGCCCTTTAGCTCAATGGCTAGCAATTTTTTTCGTAGCGCTATTATTTTTATCGCTGCTCGATTTTGTTCATGGCCGTACGTTTGCGGGGTGCTCATGCGAAGGCTCCCTTCAGCTTGAGCCCAGCACGCATGGTATCCATTGCATTGAGCGACGCTTGAAGCGCCTTTTCGCCGGCTCCGGTAATCGTGAAATAAAGTTTCTTGCGGCCGCCGCGTACGGCTGTCGCTTTTCCTTCCCGAGATTCGATCAAGCCGCCGTCTTCGAGATGTTCGAGAACAGCGTAGATTGAGCCAAAGGAATACTCCTTGTTGATGCGCGTCTTGATCTCATCGCGAATGGAAACCCCATAAGCGTTGGGATGCAGACGCATGATCGCCAGCAGCATTTGCTGCTCGATCAGCTTCAGGTCGGTGACATCGGCCATAAACAACTCCCTACGTTCCATTTATTCGTAATTTAGAAGAAATCGTCTGAGAGTCAAGAGCGACGGGTCGAAAATCATTTGAACCATCGATCAGCACGCTAGACCTCTCGGGAGCTCCTCCGCGTCGATGTAACGCGGAAAAACCGGCATGGGCGGAGGCAAAAGCGTGCCCGCCACGAGACCTTGTGCGGCCTCGGCGGCGACAAAATTTCTCGCGTTCGCGGGCACACCCAAAAGGCCGAGCAGTTTTTCCATCGAAGCCGGCATGAACGGTTGCGTCATGATCGCGACCATACGCAAAACCTCGGCGGTCACATAAAGGATCGTTCGCATCCGCGGCGGATCGCTCTTCCGCTTGACCCAAGGTTCCTCGCCGGCGAAATAGCGGTTGGCCTCGCCGACCACGCGCCAGATCTCGGTCAGTACCATGTGCAAGGCATAGTCTTGCATCGCGGCGCGGGATTTCGCCGGAAGCGCCGCCGCTTGCGCCAAGAGCGTCTGGTCCGCTTCGCTCAGCGCGGCCGGCGCCGGCAATATCCCGCCGCAATTCTTGGCCACCATCGACAAGGAGCGCTGCGCGAGATTGCCGAGATCGTTGGCAAGATCGGCATTGATCCTATTGACGATGGCTTCATGCGAATAAGCGCCGTCCTGGCCAAACGGCACTTCGCGCAGCAGAAAATACCGCAGCTGGTCGGCGCCATAATGTCCAGCGAGTGCTAGCGGATCGATCACATTGCCGACCGACTTCGACATTTTCTCGCCCCGGTTGAAGAGAAAACCATGGACGACGATTTGGCGAGGCAGCGCAAGCTTGGCCGAAATCAGAAACGCCGGCCAATAGATCGCATGAAACCTGGTAATGTCCTTGCCGATCACATGCGCGGCCGCCGGCCAAAAATGCGCGCGCGACGCGCCGGGGTCCGGGAACCCGGTGCCGGTGATATAATTCGCCAACGCATCGACCCAGACATACATCACATGGCGCATGTCGCCGGGCACTGGAATGCCCCAATCGAAGGTCGAACGGCTGATGGAAAGATCGGTCAGGCCCCGTTCGACGAACGCCATAATTTCGTTGCGGTATTTTTCCGGCGTCACGAAACCCGGGCTATCGCGGTAAAGCTTGAGGAGGCGGTCCTGGTAGGCCGAGAGCTTGAAGAAATAACTCTCCTCCTCGACCCATTCGACCGCCGCGCCGGTCGGAGCGAGACGGGTGCCGCCTGGCCCTTCGGTCAGATCCGCGGCGTCGAAAAAGGCTTCGTCGCGAACCGAATACCAGCCGGGATATTTGGCGAGATAAATGTCGCCGGCCGCCGCCATCCTGGCCCAAAGCTCGCGCGCCGCCGCGTGGTGGCGGGATTGCGTGGTGCGCACGACGTCGCAGGCTTCGGCAAAAAGAGCGGTACCCATCGCGGCGAATTGCGCCGCGGTGCGGTCGGCGAGTTGTTGCGGGGTAAGGCCTTCCCCGGCCGCGGTCCGCTGCATCTTCTGGCCATGTTCATCCATCCCGGTAACGAACAAGACATCGAGCCCGTCGAGCCGCTTGAAGCGGGCAATCGCATCGGTCGCGATCCGCTCATAGGCATGTCCGATATGCGGCGCGCCATTGGCGTAGGGTATCGCGGTCGTGACATAGAACGGGGAGCGGGCACTCATGAACTTGCAATCTTAAAGCATCGCACAGAACCCTCGTACAACAGACCCGGCGGCGTCCCGTTTCAGAGTGAATAACCGCGCGCCGCCGCCGCCAAATCGGCGAACAGGGACAGGACAAACGGCCTCTTGTCCAGATTGAAGGTTTCGATCTCGCGCGCCGCCTCCGCCAGTTTTTCCCATACAAGGGCGTAGGGTGCAAGCCGCCGGGCGGAATCGCCTTGGAAGGTCGCCGCGCCGCGCCGCACCCTGATATCGAGCCATGCATCGATCGCGTCGAGCAT
>JBAUNU010000242.1:0-1859 GCA_049579405.1 Methylocella sp. | reverse complement strand
AAGCATGACGTCAAGCAGCCGCTCCCGGACCGGCTGCAGGCAGGCGCGCACCTTGTCGGCCTGATCCGCGGCAACCTGGGAAAGGGCGTTGTCGATGCCGTTGACGAGACCCTCGGCGCTCGATTTGCTGACCTTGAACTTTGCCTTGAGCTTGCCCTTGATGTCAAGCGACCGCAGCGAGAGATCGGCTCCACCGCTGCCGCCGCCGCTCCGGCTCTCGGTGTGGCCGCCTGCCACACATAAACGAACCATTGTGTCCGCGACGCGCCCGATCTCCGCGGAGTCCTGAGCAACCCCGGCCGCAGGCCATAATAGGCACGCGAGGGAAAGAGCACACTTGGCTAAACGCATTGACCGCCTCCGAACTCTCTGCCGATGCCGAAAGGCCGATGCTATAGCCACCTTTGTTTCTCGGCCACCCCCAATCGGAGGTGGCAAGGCGCGGCCAAACCCTCTCGTTGTTCTGACTCTCGCCGTCATGCCCGGTCTTGAGCCGGGCATCCAAGCGCGGAAGGCTCTGGATGTGACATTGGGAGGACCTATCGGTCATTCTCTTCGCGAGCTGATATTATTTGATGTACCTATTTAATACTTTGCGAATACTTTGGATCGAGCCAGAGATATAGGCAACGTGCCTCAATCAAACTGGCCTACACCCCCGGCCCTTTGCCTGACCAGCATCAGGCGCGCCGCGGGACAGGTTTGGCTCTCAATTGCCGTGATTAAGTATTTACCGGCCGTTAATGAATCGGTCAATTCGGCCTCAAAGTGTTTTCCCTTGGAAAAAACCCCAACCGCCCCTTTGTCGATGAATTTTTCCGCGTAGCCGAGGAGAGTTTCGAGCGGCGCCAACGCGCGCGCGCTCACTGCGTCGATTGGCTCGTCGAGGGCGGGCAGGACCTTTTCGAGCCTGCCGCAGTGGACGATCGCGGGCGCCGATGTCTCGCGTATAACATTTTGCAGAAACGCGCATGTGCGTTGATTTGACTCGACAAGATGGACAAGCGCGCCTGGCTCGCCCGCATATTTGATCGCCGTTACCAGCCCCGGAAAGCCGGCGCCCGAGCCGAGATCGAGCCAACGCCGCGCCTCGGGCACCGCCTGCGAAACCTGGAGCGAATCGGCGAAATGCCTGACCCAGAGATCGTCCAGGCTCGAAGTGCCGACGAGATTGACGGCGCGCTGCCACTTTTCGAGGAGTTCTGCGTAGATTTCCAGGCGCCGCAGCGTCTCCTCCGGAAGACCGGCGAGGAGAGGATGCGCGGATCCTGGGAAGCTCTCTTTGCTTTTGGCAACGCTCAAGATCCCGCACCCACGCGGCGAAGCTTTGCGGCCAAAAGAGTCATGGCGGCGGGCGTCATTCCTTCGATCCGCCCGGCCTGCCCCATGGTGCGCGGCCGGACGAGGTCGAGCCGCGCCCGTATCTCATTGGAAAGGCCCGGCAGCAGAGCATAATCGACGTCCTCGGGAATGGTCAGCGCCTCGTCGCGGCGGAAGGCTTCGATGTCTTTGGTCTGGCGATCAAGATAGACCGCGTATTTGGCATCGATTTCGATTTGCGCGGCGGCCTTTGGCGCGATCCCGCCGAGCTCCGGCCAGATCGCCCGCAGGCTTCCAATCGAAACGCCTGGCAGGGCCAGGAGGTCGAAAGCGGTCCGGCGCGTTCCGTCGCAGTTGACCTTGAGCCCCTGCCGCGCCGCCTCGTTCGGGGTGAGGCTCAAACTTTCGAGCAGCGCCCGCGCGCGGGCGAGGGCCGCGTCCTTCGTGGCATAGGCCCGCCGCCGGTCGGCGCCGACGCAGCCGAGAACGGCGCCCCACGCGGTCAGCCGCTGATCGGCATTGTCGGCGCGCAGCGACAA
>JBAUNU010000241.1:0-5560 GCA_049579405.1 Methylocella sp. | reverse complement strand
GCATCGGCGACGCGGGCGCCAAGGCCATCGCCGCTTCGCTTAAAGGCCTCACCTCGCTTGATCTGAGCGACAACGGCATCGGCGCCGAGGGCGCCAAGGCCATCGCCGCTTCGCTTAAAGGCCTCACCTCGCTCAATCTGTGGAACAACGGCATCGGCGCCGAGGGCGCCAAGGCCATCGCCGCTTCGCTTAAAGGCCTCACCTCGCTTGATCTGTGGAACAACAGCATCGGCGACGCGGGCGCCAAGGCCATCGCCGCTTCGCTTAAAGGCCTCACCTCGCTTGATCTGAGCGACAACGGCATCGGCGCCGAGGGCGCCAAGGCGCTCCTCGACGCGTGGTCATCGGAGGAGAGGAAGGGTCAGCTTCAATATTTAGACCTTAGCGAAACCGGCGATCTCGGCGCCCTGTTACCGAAAGAAGCTTTGGCGACGACGGACGCCCAGGCGATCCTTGCCGCCTACCGGAGGTTCCGCCGGGCGCAAGAAGAGCAAACCTCGCGGCCGCTCAACGAAGTGAAGCTTCTCGTCGTCGGCAAGGAGGCAGTCGGAAAAACTTCGCTCCTTCGCTATTTGATCGAGGGCAAGCCGCGCGACCCGGATGAAAAAAAGACCCCCGGCATTGTTCAGCATGAAAAGCTCGAGATCAAAGGGTGGTCGCCGGAGCGCTGCCCGGTCCAGCTCAACGTCTGGGATTTTGGCGGCCAAGAGATGATGAGGGGCACCCACCGTTTTTTTCTGACCGAGCGCAGCCTCTACCTCCTTGTTCTCGAAGACCGGCGTCAAGACGACCGCTCCATCTATGATTGGATGAAAACGATCCGCAATCGCGGCAAAAACAGTCCGATCATCGTCGTCATCAACAAATCGGACATGGGTAAGCAGGATCTCCGTCTCGATGAGAGCAGTCTGCGGGAGAGCTACGATAATATTGCCGCCTTTTTGCGAACCTCCACCGATCGCGACAAATGGGCGGCGAATAGTATCGAGGCACTCCAGCAAAAGATTGTCGAGACAATCGCGAACGACGAGCGTCTCAAGCATATCCGGGATCCAATCCCGGCGAATTGGCTTTCGATCAAGAACCGGGTGAGCGCTTTGGCGCGTCAGCGCTCAGTCCTGCCGCAGGCCGACTTCGTCGGCCTCTGCAAGTATCCGGGCGGCGGCATCGAGCCGGTCACAGATGAGAACGAGCAGCGCGCCTTGCTTCGTCTGCTCCATGAGCTTGGTACGATCGTCGCGCATGGTTTGGAACGGGGGGCAAAGGCCGCAAGGCGGGAAGTCACCCTGCTCGATCCCAATTGGCTGACAGGCGCGGTCTATCGCGTTTTGGACAAAGCAAGCTCGGTCCATCAGCGAGGCGAGTTCCTTCGTTACGATCTTGCGGGGTGGCTTGACCCTGGTCTTTACCCGCCGGAGCGGCATGAATTCATCCTGGACATGATGCAGGATGAAGACATCGGGCTTTGTTTCGCGCTGCCGAACCAAAAGGAAGAGCGCTATCTTGTTCCGGAAGCCTTGCCGGCGAACACCCCCTATTTGGGCAGCTGGCCAAAGGAAGTTTTGCGCTTTCGCTATGTCTACAATTATTTGCCGCCCGGCTTGGTCCCGCGTTTCATTGTCCAATCCCACCAAAACCTGACACCGGAAAAGGCTCGCTGGCGGACGGGCGTTGTCCTCAGCGCTTGCGACTGCCCAGTGCTGGTTCGTGCTTATCCCGACCAAAAGCGCGTGGATATTGAGGTGGACAGCCCGCCAAAATTGCGCCGGGCAGCCCTCAATGTGATTTTGAACGATTTGGAGGCCGTGCATAAGCTCAACCCGGAAGCCGAGCCGGTTGCATATGTGCCTTTGCCTGATCGTCCAGACCTAGACGTCATCTACAAGGACCTGTTGGATTGGGAACGACAGGAGGGATCGGACTATAAGTTTTATCCTCCGGGTGCCGGTGCCAAGAGGAAATATGAAGTCGGAGAGCTTCTAGAGGGTGTCCGGCGCGACGAGTCAAAAGATTCGATTGATTCGATCCACAGAAGTTTGCAAATAGAGGGCCGCCACGGCCCTGCCAGTGTCTCCATTACTTTTGACCAACGGAGCTTCGACATGGGCGACAAATTCTCGCACATCAGCAACTCAACGATCGTGAACCGGTCACTCGTCGAGAGAAGTTTCAACAAGGTCAAGTCAGAAGCCGGCGAAGAAACGGCCAACGTCCTTCTTAAGGTCGCGGAGGTAGTAGCAGACTCGGGCAACGAGGAAGCGGGTGAGATTTTAGACCAGTTGAACGAGGAACTCGCGAAGCCGGCGCCGCGTAAATCGCTTTTGAAGCGGTCATGGGACAACCTAGTGCAGGTCCTTCCGACCGTCACGACGGTAGCGGACGCCGCGACGGCAATCGCCAAATTATTTGGGTGAGCCTAAACCCCGGGTAGGCAGATCAGCGGCTGTTTTCGAGCGTTCGCCCTGGCGTTTAGGAAACCGGGTTTGATCTCAGAGGAATTTTTCGGCGGCGGAAGCTTGTGCCGTTCATTCTCGTTCCACGGGGCCTTTCATCCAAATGAGCTTTCCAGAAAACGTCATCGAAGCGATCGGGGCAACCCCTCTCATCAAGCTGCGCCAAGCGTCGGAACTGACCGGCTGCACCATTCTGGGCAAGGCGGAGTTCATGAACCCCGGCGGATCGGTAAAGGACCGCGCGGCGCTCGCCATCGTCAACGACGCGATCGCGCGCGGGAGCTTGCAGCCGGGCGGATTGATCGTCGAGGGGACGGCGGGCAATACCGGAATCGGTCTCGCGCTCGTCGCCAATGCCTTGGGCTACAAGACCGTGATCGTCATTCCCGACACGCAGAGCCAGGAGAAAAAGGACCTTTTGCGGCTGCAAGGCGCCGAGCTTATCGAGGTTCCGGCGGTCGCCTATTCCGATCCCAATAATTACGTGAACCTCTCCGGCCGGCTCGCCCTGCGGCTCGCCAAGGAATATCCGGCCGGCGCTATCTGGGCCAACCAGTTCGACAATATCGCCAATCGCCAGGGCCATTTCGAAACCACCGGACCGGAGATTTGGGCGCAAACGGAGGGAAAGGTCGATGGTTTCACCTGCTCCGTCGGGACTGGCGGAACGCTTGCCGGGGTCGGCATGGCGCTGAAAGCAAAAAACTCCGATATCAAGATCGCGATTTCCGATCCCTTGGGGGCCGCGCTCTTTTCCTATTACACAAGCGGCGAGCTGAAATCCTCCGGCACTTCGATCACCGAAGGCATTGGCCAAGGCCGGATCACCGCCAATCTCAAGGACGCACCCATCGATCTCGCCTATCAGATCTCCGATGAGGAAGCCTTGCCGATTCTGTTCGATCTCGCCGAGCATGAAGGCCTGCTGCTCGGCGGCTCGTCGGGCATCAACGTCGCGGGCGCGATCCGTCTCGCCGCGGATCTCGGCGAAGGCCACACGGTTGTGACCATCCTCGCCGACTCCGGCGCGCGCTACCAATCGAAACTCTTCAACCCGGAATTCCTGCGCTCGAAAGATCTGCCGGTTCCACGCTGGATGGAACGCAAGCCGTCGATCACGCCGGATTTCGTTTGAACGGCCGCCAAACGCGATCAGCCGGAATAAATCAGGCTTTGGCCCTGCCGGCGGCCGTTGCTTCCGGCACCTCGACCAGACGGCCGGTCTTCACATCGTAGTAATAGCCGTAAACCGGTATATGGCCGGGCACCAGTGGGTGCGAGCGGATACATTTGACGTCCTCCACCACGCTTGCCGCAACGTCCTTGAACGCCAGCCATTTCACGTAATGGCCATGGACGCTGCCGGGGCCATGCCCATGATCATGCCAGCCTTTTTCATCGACCGTCGCGCCTTCCAGGCTCTGTTCGAGGAGCCTGCTCATGATCTCGTCGTCGAACGTCAGCATGCCGCAATCGGAATGATGGACGACGAACCATTCCCGCGTGCCAAGCAGCTTATAGGAAATCACCAGCGAGCGGATCGCATCGTCGCTGGCCCGCCCGCCCGCGTTGCGGATCACATGCGCATCGCCTTCGGAGAGGCCGGCATATTTGGCGGGATCGAGACGCGCGTCCATGCAGGTAAGGATGGCGAACCGCCGCGCCGGCGGCATTGCCAATTGCGATTTGGCGCCGAAACTTGCGGCGTAGGTCTCGTTGGCCTTCAGAACTTCAGACAGAACCGACATGCGTAACCTCCCATATAGCGCCGCGCTAAATTAACTTTAGCTGAACTGGCATTAGACGGTTTGCCGCCATCGTCAAAGCCCGGATCGAGAAGCTCACGCTCTTTTGATCCGCCGTGATGCGGGGCTTCGGAGGGCAGCCGTCTAACACTCTATGGTTTCGCATCGTTTTTTCCGGAAACCGGCACCAATGATGGTTAGCGGCCGCAGACGACGAAGCAGATGGAGACAGCCCAGATTACGGAAGGTGCCGCAGGATAAAATTCTGATCGCGGAATGCGGGAACGCTCATCTTCGACGATGATGCTCACGAGCGTGGAAACTTGAAGTGATTCGGTTTATATCTTTTGAGAAGCGCGGAGCTGGAAGCCGCCCCTGCCGCGACACGTCACGTGAAGTGTGAGCATGACAACAATCCCTCAAGAATCTTTTTTCGTCTCGCCCGCATGGCTTGCGGAACATTTGGGCGCGTCCGATGTTGCGGTCATCGACGGCACGTTTTCCTTGCCCGATGAAAAACGCGACGCCAAGGCGGAATATCTCGAAGGGCATATCCCCGGCGCGGTCTTCTTCGACATCGACGCGATCGCCGATCATACGACGAATTTGCCGCATATGCTGCCACCCCCGTCCGGTTTTGCCGAGGCGATGGAAAAGCTCGGCCTTGGCGACGGTATGCGCTTCGTCGTCTACGACGCCTCCAACTTGCAAGGGGGCGCTCGAGTCTGGTGGACCTTGCGAGTCTTCGGCGCGCGAGACGTAAAAATCCTTGCCGGCGGTTTGCCGCGATGGCGGGCCGAGGGGGGCCCGCTCGAACAGGGACTCGTGCGGCGCATGCCCGCGCCCTTCACCGTGGATTTCGATAGCGCCGCCGTTGCCGGTGCCAACAAGGTGAAGAGGGCAAGCGAAGCCGGTTCGGCGCAGATTCTCGATGCGCGCACAGCCGCGCGATTCCGTGGCATGACGGCCGAGCCGCGGCCGGGATTGCGCTCGGGCCACATTCCCGGCAGTCTTAATCTGCCTTGGCGCGAGGTGGTCCAATCAGGCGAGATTAAACCGAACGACGAACTCAACACCCTCATGGCGCAGGCTGGGGTGGATGTTGAACGCCCGGTGATCACCACCTGCGGCTCTGGCGTGACCGCCGCGATTCTTTTGCTTGCGCTGGCAAGCATGGGGAAGCGCGACGTCTCGCTTTACGATGGCTCCTGGGCGGAATGGGGCGCGCGCGCGGATCTGCCGGTGGCGCAAAACAAATGTTAGCTTCCATTCCCTCGCAAGGAAAAGCCGGCAAGGCCGCGGCGACCAACAGCAAAATAATTCGCCGCAGCAAAAAGACTTGACGCGGCATAAGGTTGCGGT
>JBAUNU010000240.1:0-2297 GCA_049579405.1 Methylocella sp. | reverse complement strand
TCATTTTCCGAGTTTTTCAACAGTATCGACCGGAAACAGAAATTCAAACTGAGACACGACCTGGCATCACCCTAGCTTGCTTCCGCGAGAAGCGAAAGCTGGGCCTTGGTGTCGCCGCCGGTATCGGTGAGATGGGTCGGATAATCGCCCGTAAAGCAATGGTCGGTGAACTGCGGCCGGACCGGATCGCGGTCCTTCTCGCCCATCGCCCGATAAATGCCGTCGACGGAAAGAAAGGCGAGCGAATCGCAGCCGATATAGGCGCGCATTTCGTCGAGCGTGTGGGTCGCGGCGAGCAATTTGTCGCGCTCCGGCGTGTCGATCCCGTAATAGTCCGGGTGGGTAATCGGCGGCGAGGAAATCCGGAAATGCACCTCGCGCGCGCCGGCCTCGCGCAGCATCCGCACGATTTTCACGGAGGTTGTCCCGCGCACGATCGAATCGTCGATCAGCGCGATGCGTTTGCCGGCGACGGCCGCGCGGTTGGCGCTGTGTTTCAACCGCACCCCCAATTCCCGCACGGATTGGACAGGCTGAATGAACGTGCGCCCGACATAATGATTGCGGATAATGCCGAGTTCAAAAGGAATGCCGGAATGCTGTGCGAAGCCAAGTGCCGCAGGCACGCCGGAATCGGGGACCGGCACGACGACATCGGCTTCGACCGGCGCCTCGCGCGCGAGTTCCGCGCCCATCGCCTTGCGAACATTGTAAACGGGCTTTCCGTGGACGATCGAATCAGGCCGGGCGAAATAAATGTATTCGAAAATGCAGGGGCGCACGGGCCGCGGCGGAAACGGCCGCAGACTCTCGATACCCTCGCCGGAGATAACGACGATCTCGCCATTGCCGATATCGCGCAGGAAACGCGCGCCGATGATGTCGAGCGCGCAGGTTTCCGAGGCGAGTATGTAACGCCCGTCGAGTTCGCCAAGGACCAGCGGCCTGATTCCCAACGGATCGCGGGCGCCGATCAACTTCTTGTTGCTGAGCGCGGCCAGGGAATAGGCACCCTCGATCGAGCCCAAGGCCTCGATGAACCGGTCGACGAGGCGCGGACGCCTGCTGCGGGAAACGAGATGAAGGATCGCCTCGGTGTCGGAGGTCGATTGATAGATCGCGCCGCCTTGCACAAGTTCGCGGCGCAGCGTCAGTCCGTTAGTGAGATTGCCATTGTGCGCGACCGCGAAACCGCCCGCGTTGAGTTCGGCGAAAAGTGGCTGGACATTGCGCAGAATGGTGTCGCCCGTTGTCGAATACCGCACATGCCCGATGGCCGACTCGCCGGGCAGTCGTTCGATCGCCGATGCCTTGGAAAAATGATCGCCGACAAGACCTAGCCGGCGCTCGGAATTAAATCTGTGGCCGTCGAATGTTACGATGCCCGCCGCCTCCTGGCCGCGATGTTGCAAGGCGTGCAATCCAAGAGCGGTGATGGCGGCGGCGTCGGGATGCCCGAAAATTCCGAAAATTCCGCATTCCTCGCGCAGGCGGTCGGCGTCGAGGTCAAGATCGAGGGCGCCGGGATCAAGACCCCGCGCATCCAGTGGCCGGCGGCCGGAATCATGGCTCTGTCCAACATCCTCCGGTTCACCCATCGACGACGGCCTCCTGGAAGCGTCAACATGATCCGCGAAAACAAGAACCTGATTCGGGATAAGCACCCCGCGAAGTCCTTGAACCCTTATCCCATTCTCTTTAATCGGATCGGGGCAAGGGGCGGATGTCGTGCGACATACATAGTTGACCTTCGAGCAAATGTCAGCGGCGGCGCCGCAAAGATCAAGGCTATACATGCGCGCGCTCCAGGCCATCGTCAAACTTGGAGGGTTTTCCCCAGAAATCGGTGACGGCCGATTGCGCGCTGGCTTTGCGTCCAGGCCTGACGCCGCTGCCGCGCCAACATATTCGAGCCCCCGCGCTTACGTCCCTTTGCCGGGGTCGGCTTTCCTTGGCTCCTGATCCGTATCGGGCACCGCCTCCTCGCTGGCGCCGGTGGATTTTGGCTTCTTGAGTTTGTTCAAAAGCCCTTCCGGATCGTCCGGCAGAACCGCCAAAAGCTGATCGCCGGTTTTCTGCAAAAGGGGTCTCATGCGCGCGGCTTTAACCCATCCGGGTTGGGTTTGCGCGGGCACGAGCCAATTGAAGAACACAAAGGCGATGACGCACAGGAGCAGTCCGCGAACCGCGCCGAACAGGAAGCCGAGCGACCGGTCGAGCGCGCCGACCCTCGAGTCGAGGATCGCATCCGACAATTTGATGGTAATCAAGGAGACGAGAATCAGGGTCACGAAAAA
>JBAUNU010000239.1:0-2059 GCA_049579405.1 Methylocella sp. | reverse complement strand
CATGTCAACTACGCCGAGACGGTGCTGCCGATGCGCGACGGGCTTCCGAAATTGAGGGACTTTCCCGCCGAAATGGGTGGGTCCGGCGAAATCCTTGCCGAATAGAAACCTCTGCTGCGTTATAAGGGCCGCCACTACAAAATGCCCTAGCGTTTATCGAGCGGCGGGACCGAACAAGCGGTCACGAAGCGCGCTTCGCTTGACGCCCGATCCGGCCGCTTCAATGACATTGAGCGGATTGTTGACCAGCAAGAAGTAGACTAGCCACGCATGAGCATGGCGATGAAGAAGCCATCAGTGCCGCTCGTCAGCGGAGTGAGGCGCAGACCAAAACCAAATCGCGACGCGAAAGGCGCAAGGCCCGGCATCCTCCCCATCTCCGCTAGCTCCCGCCCGGGAAGGCTCTTATAGTCCGCATGAGAGCCAAGAAACGCCGCGAGTCTGTCTTCGTTTTCCTCGCGCAGAACCGAACACGTCGCATAAAGAATCCGTCCGCGCGGCTTGACGAAACGCGCGGCCTTTTCCAGGGCCCGGTCCTGCTCCGCGATACGGATCGCCAGGGCGCCCGGTCTTATCCGCCATTTGGCGTCCGGATTGCGCCGCCAGGTGCCCGTGCCCGTGCATGGCGCATCGACGAAAACAAGATCGCAGCGCCCTTCGAGACCAGCGAGCACATTGTTCTTCCCGCGCGGCGCATGCAATTGCACGTTGCGCACCCCGGCGCGTTCGAGTCTTGCGATGCTCCGCATGAGTCTTGCCCCATCGCGGTCGGTCGCGTGGATCTGACCCTTGTTTTGCATCGACGCGGCAAGCGCCAAGGTTTTGCCGCCCGCGCCCGCGCAAAGATCGAGCACCTGGTCGCCTGGTTTTGCGAGGGCAAGAATCGCGGCGAGCTGCGAGCCTTCGTCCTGAATTTCGGCGAGGCCCTTGATGTAGGCGGGCTCGGCCGCAAGCGCCGGGCCACGCCCGTCAGGCGCCAAAGGCAAACGCAATCCCGAAGGGGAATAGGGCGTTGGAACCACGCGCAGATGCGCGAGACTCGCGAGAACCTTCTCGCGCGACGTTTTTAATGTGTTGACGCGCAGATCGACAGGTGCGCGCGTGGCAAGCGCGCTCATCTCCGCGACAACGGCCGGCCCGAAGACCGCAGCCAACGAAGGCCCCAGCCACGCGGGAAAATCGCCCGCGATAAAACTTGGCGCCCCGGTCAGGTCCCCGGCCGAAAGCCGTTCCGCTTCTCCTTCGTTGAGTGGGGGTGGCGCATGCCCCTCGCCCGAACAGAGCGCCGCCAGCGCGCCGGCGCTCATATCCTGCACCTGACGCAAGGCGCCAAGCACGCACGCGCGGGGCGTTTCGTCACCCATGATAAACGCGGAGGAAGCGCGTTTGCGCTGCGCGTCGAAGACAAGCGAGGCGATCGCGGCACGGTCTTTCGAGCCCGCGAACCGGTGCGAGAGACCCCAATCCTTCAGCGCGTCGGCGGCGGGCCTTTTGCGGACTTCGATTTCTCCCACAACTTCAATCGCCGCCGCGATGCGCGCGCCCGGGGTCATTGGGAACTAGCTATCATGGCGCTCCAATCAGGGCTGACCACAAGAACTGCCCGCGCGGCCTATTTTTGTCATGCGCACGAGCCCGGCGGGACAGGATAAAACCGGAATCTCGAATTGTCTGGACTGAATCGCGATGAGCGTCATGATGCCGCCTCCCTTGCGCCGCCGGTCATGGCCGCAGCCCTCTAGCCATTCGTTGGGTCGACCTCGGGATGAAACTGCACGCAAAGAATGTTCGCAAAAGCTCTGGTTGCGGCACATCGCGGTCGAGGCGAGATGGACGGCGCCCCGCGCCAGATCGAAGGTGTCGCCGTGCCAATGCAGCACCGGCGTATTGGCCGGAGCGGCGTGGATGCGGCGGCACCTGTCAGATCGACCGGCCCCCCGCCGATCTCCTTGACACCGGACGGATAGACTCTTGCGCCGAGCGCGCGGGCGACGAGCTGGGCGCCAAGGCCGATGCCGAAGGTAGGCCGGCCAGCACATGCATGATCCCGCTCAAAATC
>JBAUNU010000238.1:0-2058 GCA_049579405.1 Methylocella sp. | reverse complement strand
GCGGTCGAGGGTGACAAAGGCTTGCACGAGCCTTTTGCCGACGAGGCCCGCGTCCCAAAGCGGCGGCAGGGTCTCGCGCCCGCCGAAGAGCGGCGCCTCGCACCGGCTGGCCATTGCTTCTTTCGTCCATGCTCAAACCCCATCGTCGAGGATATTGTCGAGGAGGTTGGGGTCGGCGGCGACTTCGAGAAGCAAATTGCGAATCATCGCGTCGCGGGTGAGGCCGCGCTTGGACGCGGCCGCCTCGAAATGGCTGGTGGCATCGGGCGGCAAGTTCAAGGACATCGCGGCCGCCGCCGCGCGAAACGCGAGGCCGAACCTTTGCGCCTGCCGGTGCACGTTATTGGGGGTCGAGGCGATGATGGGGTCCTCGGCGACGCGCCGGGCGTCCCAGCCAAGACCAAGAAGAAAACCCAGGCGGGCGATTCGCTCGCCGGTCCAGCGCACTCTTTGGATTTCTATGGCGACAGTCACTGTAAAATCTCCTTGTTGTATCGCGAGCTGGGCTACCGAAGCGTCGTTCGGCGAACGCATATAAGGTAATATTACCGTAGATGTCAAGGTCATTTTACCTAGTGCAACCTGGCCCCGTACGGCTATTCTACCGCTATGGAACTTGACGATGTTCTCGTCCGAATCGAAAGCCGCCTGAAAGCCTTGGGCCTTTCTGCGCATGCCGCATCTCTGGCCGCCAAAAGGCCCGACGCGATTCGCAATTTGAAGCGGGCGGTCAAGAACCATGACCGGCGCGGGATCACGACCGAAACACTGATGGCGCTCGCGCCGGTCTTGAAAACAACCGCAGCCTGGCTGCTTGAGGGCGTTGGAGATCCGGCTTCCGGCAATCTCGTGCGGGTCGTTGGCCGGATCGGCGCCGGCGCCGAAATTCGGAAATTCGAAGCAATCTCGCCCGATAGCTCGTATGAAATCGAGGTTCCGTTTCCGGTGTCGACGGATGCGATCGCCTTCGAGGTCGAGGGCGACAGCATGTGGCCGCGCTACGGCCCAGGCGACGTGATCATTTGCTGGCGCCAGGGCACCGATGCCGAGAAAGTGATCGATTGGGAAGCCGCGGTCAGGACGGCGGACGGCAAACGCTATCTGAAACGAATCCAGCGGGGAGCGGCAAGCGGAACCTTCGATCTTGAAAGCCATAACGCCGCGCCGGTCCGCGGCGTGCGAATCGAATGGGCCGCCGAGATCAAAGCCGTTGTCCGATCCGGCCAGTGGCACCGGAAATAGGTTTTGCGATTAGGTAATAATACCTTGATATAGGTATATATACCTGTCAAAGTTCGCTGCCTTTTTCCGGAGCCTGCCGATGCCGAACCGCCCGCCCGTCCAAGCCCATGCCGAAGCCGCGCTTCGCGCGCAAGCAACGCGCACCGCCGTCGATCTGATCAAGGATCGGGCGCGCGCCTACGCGAAGCGCCCGATGACGTTGGAAAATGTCTTTCCCGGTCTTTCGGCCGCCGCGCCGGAGACCATAATTGCCGTGGCGAAGCGTCTGCTCGCGGCGGAGAGAAAAGCGCCACGCCGGTGGTTTGGTTTTGGCGGGGAGGTCCCAATCCTCAACGCCAAGGCGGTTTTGCTTTCCGCGCGTGCCCTCCGCCGGGACGAAGGACGACGAGCCCGAAAGCGGTCATATGATTTTTGAACCCGATTTGCCTGGCCGCAAGCCAAAACTTAGACCGGCCCAGTGCCCGAAACCGGAGATCCTTGCAAGCTTATGGCGACGGGCCATAGCGAGCCAGGAACAGCGCAACGGCTTCTTCGACATGACCGCGCATTTTCTTCGCCTTGAAAGGCTCAAGGCCAGGCGCGACCAGCCCCAAGATCTGGTGGTTGGCCAAAATCGCCCCGAGAAAGAGCTTCGCGGCAAGCTCGGGTTCCGGGCAGCGCAACTCCCCGCGCCGGGTGGCGCAGCCGAGGTAGCGGGCAACCTCGCCCAGAACCCGCGCCGGACCTTGCGCGTAAAAAATGCGGCCCTGGTCGGGCGCGCGGGTCGCCTCGGCGACCATGATCCGGTAGAACGCCAAAGAATCGGCTCGAGTGAGG
>JBAUNU010000237.1:0-9303 GCA_049579405.1 Methylocella sp. | reverse complement strand
GCCTTGGCGTGATCGGCAACGGCGGCGGCTCGGCGGCTAGCGGCGGAGCGCTGGTCCCATTGCAAATGGGAACCTTGTCTAAGGCGATCGGCGGCTATGGCGGATATTTGTGCGCATCGCGGGCCGTGATCGACTTGATGAAAACCCGCGCGCGCACCCTGATTTATTCGACCGCATTGCCTCCTGCGATGGCGGCGGCGGCGATCGCCGCCTTGACGATCATCGAAAGCGAGCCAGAACGGGCCGCGAAGCCTTTGGCCAAGGCGCGGGCGTTCACCGCTCGTCTTGGCCTCCCCGAGGCGCAAAGCCCGATTGTCCCGCTCATCCTCGGCGAGCCGGATGCGGCATTGCAAGCATCAAATAAACTGGCGGAGGAAGGTTTCCTCGTGACGCCAATCCGTCCGCCGACGGTCCCGGCGGGCACGGCGCGGCTGCGCTTCGCCTTTACGGCCATGCATCCAGATGAAGAGATCGCCCGCATCGCCGATGCCGCGCGAGTTCTCGTCGCAGCATTCGCGCCCGCGCGCCAGGAAATCCCCAAGTGTCCGCAGTCTTCATAACCGGCACCGGAACCGAAGTTGGCAAGACTTTTGTGTGCGCGGGCCTCATTCGTCATTTCCGCGGGCTCGGACAACCGGTCGGCGCGTTGAAACCTCTGGTAAGCGGCTTCGATCCCGAGGCACCTTCGGGAAGCGATCCGGCTGTGCTCCTCGAGGCTCTAGACCGTGAAGTCAAACCGGAGGAACTTAAACGCGTCTCCCCGTGGTGCTTTCGCGCGCCGCTTTCCCCGGACATGGCCGCGCGGGCCGAGGATAGAGCGATCGATTTTGAGGCGGTCGCCGATTTCTGCCGCGAGGCAATTGCCGGAAACGATGGCGCCCTGTTGATCGAAGGGATCGGCGGCATCATGGTCCCGCTCAGCGCGCGCCACACGGTGCTGGATTTGATGAGTTTGCTCAACCTGCCATTGATCCTCGTCGCTGGCAGTTACCTTGGGACGCTTAGCCATGTCCTTTCCGCGCAGGACGTGATTTTGCGACACGCGCTCGATCTGCGCGCGATTGTCGTCAGCGAGACCGAGGGTGCCCCGGTGCCGCTCGACGCGACATTGGCGACGCTCGCCAATTTCGCCAAGGCTCCGTTGCTTGGCTTGCGGCGGCAAGTTCCGGGGGCGCGACACGACGCCGTCTTTCAGCGTCTGGCGGAGCTGATCGCATGAACGCGCGACGCTACTCGCGCTTGCCTGATGTGGTGGCGGCAGCCGGCTTTTTGATGCCCACGCGTTTTCCGACGTTCCTGTCGTTGTGCGCGGCCGCGCGCTCAAGTTCGCTCTGCAGGGCCTCGAGCTCCGCCTTGCTTCTGAGCTTCGGCCGCTCGGGATCGGTTCCGGTCACCGGCTGATAGGCGAGACTGTCCGGCGGCGGCCGTGTCTCGCGCACGAAATCCTTTGCCTCCGGGACGTCGGCCCAAATTTTCGTGTGCATCAAGGTGTCAAGCGGCGAGCCGCCGGGTTTTGCCTCTTGCGCATGAGCAAGATGGCCAAACCCAAGACAAATCCCGGCAAGCGCCACGCGCGCCGGCCGCGCGCAAAGGTGAAGGAGCCGGTTTCGTTTCATTTCCGCGTGCCAGCACTGGAGCTTTGTTTGGTTGCCTATCGACACAATCCAAGCTTATTGTGTTGGATTCGCGGCGAATCGCTTCGCGGATTTTGCGATTCCAGAATCGGCTTTTTGAGCAGCACGAAAGCGTGGAACATTCAATGAGCGCGAGAAAGATCAAGCGCTTGGAGGCCGGGCGGATCGAGCGCCTGCTCGCTTCGCCAAAGCCTGAAATTACAACATGGGCGAAGGCCGGCGCATCGCCCAATCCCGCCGCGTCCAAGCGGGTTGCGCCAGTGGCTACGGCTGGCGCGGCCGCCAACCCTGTTAGCAAAGCTCCGGCGCGGGGCCCTGCCGGAGACAGCCGCACGATGGCCGCTCCCGCCGCGGCGGCGCGGAAAGCTTCGCAAGAAACGGAAGGCGCGCCCGACTTTGAACGCCTGTCTTATAATTTGGCGCGGCTCGTGGAACAGGGCGGCAGAACGCTCGCCGCTTATTTCAAGCCGTCAGAAAGCAACGAGGCCAAGAGCAATATGTCAAACGGAGTCGCCGACGCGCTTCGTTCGATCAGCCGCATTGCCGAACATTGGTTGAGCGACCCCGCCCGGACCGTCGAGGCGCAATCCTCCTTGACGGTTGAGCTCCTTCGCCTTTGGGCGCACAGCTTGCGGCGGATGTCCGGCGAATTCGAATATCCGTTCGTGCCCTATGACCCTTCGGACAAAAGATTCACCGCGCCGGAATGGCGGGAGAGTCCGTTCTTCGATTTCCTGCGGCAGGCGCACGCCATCGTCTCGCATTGGGCCGAGGATCTTGTCCAGCGCTCGAACGATGTCGATCCGCACGTTCGCGACAAGGCAAAATTCTACCTGCGGCAAATATCGAGCGCCCTTTCGCCATCAAATTTCCTCGCCACCAATCCCGAGCTCCTCAAGGAAACCTGGGCGTCGAGCGGCGACAATCTCGCCCGCGGCGCGGCGCTGCTGGCGCAGGACATGGAAGCCGGCAAAGGCACGCTCAAAATCAGCCAATGCGATACCTCGAAGTTCGAACTCGGCGTCAATATCGCGACGACCCCGGGAAAGGTCATCTTTCGTAACGATCTCATGGAACTCATTCAATATGCGCCTGCGACCGATACGGTTTTCAAGAGGCCTTTGCTGATCGTTCCTCCGTGGATCAACAAATTCTATATTCTCGATTTCAACCCCGATAAAAGTTTCGTGCGCTTCGCGGTGTCGCAAGGCCTCACCGTCTTCATGATATCGTGGGTCAATCCCGACACGCGCCATCGCGACAAGGGATTCGAAGCCTATATGCGGGAAGGCATTTTCCCCGCGCTAGATGCAATTGAAAAAGCAACCGGCGAATCCGAGGTAACCGGGATTGGTTATTGTATTGGTGGGACCCTGCTGGCCATGACGCTCGCCTTTATGGCGGCGACCGGCGATAGACGGATCGCGAGTGCATCATTCTTCACAACCCAGACCGATTTCAGCCAAGCCGGCGATCTAAAGATCTTCGTCGACGAGGAGAGTTTGTTCGCGCTCAAGAAAAAAATGGCGGCGACCGGCTATCTCGATGCGTCGGCGATGGCTTCGGCCTTCAACATGCTCCGGCCGGAGGATCTCATCTGGTATTTTGTGGTCAATAATTACATGAAGGGCAAGCCGCCGCCCGCTTTCGACCTATTGGCATGGAACTCGGATTCGACAAGGATGACCGCGGCCAACCATCTTGAGTATTTGCGCCACTGCTATCTCGAAAACAGGCTCTCGAATCGCAAGGCGAAGTTCGGCGGCAAGACCCTCGACCTTTCGAAAGTCACGATACCCGTCTACCATCTGGCGACGCACGAGGATCATATCGCCCCGGCGAAATCCGTCTTCATCGGCGCCAAGTATCTTGGCGGCAAGGTCCGCTACGTGCTCGCCGGTTCCGGCCACATAGCGGGCGTCATCAATCCGGCCGGCAAGCCGAAATATCAGTATTGGCGGGGCAAGGCACCCGCCGGCGAGTTCGAGGATTGGTTCGCAGCCGCAACCAAACACAAAGGCAGCTGGTGGGTCGACTGGATCAAATGGATCAAGCGGCAATCGCGCAAGCAGGTGCCGGCGCGCCTTCCAGGCAATGGAGAGCTGCCGCCGATCTGCGATGCGCCCGGCGAATATGTGCGGCTGCGCTATTGATACCAAGGGGGAGAGGAAGGACTGCCGGAATACCAACGTCCAAAAGGGAAGCCGGTAATGCGATAAGGATCATCCTCGCCCAGCAATCGTCTTCATCGCGGGATTATTCGTTGCGGCTTCTCACGGTTTATACGTGTGGGAGCGTCACTTTTCCGCACGGCCGGCCGCGAAGCTTGGAGCGGGCGAAGGTAATCGAACCCTCGTATCGAGCTTGGGAACTTGCAACCTCCGCCGCATGCGGCCATGTTGGCCCCATGGCACTTCCCTTGGATCATGCGCCCGGCGCGGCCCCGCTTGGCGGCAATAGCCTGGGCCGGCTCAACGAACGCTCGCGCGAAATATTCCGGCTGATCGTCGATACCTACCTTGTGCATGGCGAGGCGGTCGGATCGCGCCACGTCGCGCGGCTTTTGCCGGTGCCGCTGTCGCCGGCCTCGGTCCGCAATGTGATGCAGGATCTCGAAGAGATCGGCTTGATCTATGCGCCGCACACCAGCGCGGGACGGCTCCCCACCGAGCTGGGCTTGCGCTTTTTCGTCGATGCGCTGCTCGAATTGGGCGACGTTAGCCAGGAGGAACGCGAACGGATCGAGGCGCAGGTTAAAGCGGCCTCGCAGGAGCAAACCCTGGAAGGGCTGCTTGGCGACGCGATGCAGATGTTGTCGGGACTGACCCGCGGCGCCGGGGTCGTCGTCACCACCAAGGAAAACGCGCGGCTCAAACATGTCGAGTTCGTCCGGATCGAGCCGGAGCGTGCGCTCGCCGTGCTCGTCTCCGAGGACGGTTCGGTCGAAAACCGGGTGCTTCAGATAGCTGCCGGGCTGCCGCCGTCCGCGTTAAACGAAGCCGGCAATTATCTCAATGCGCGGATCAAGGGCCGCACCTTGGAGGAGGTCAAGTGCGAGATCGAGGCCTCGCGAAAACTCGCCGAGGCGGAACTCGGCGAATTAACGGCACGGCTTGTCGATGCCGGGCTGGCGAGCTGGGCGGAATCCCCCGCCCATAGCCCGCAGCTAATCGTCAGGGGGCAGGCCAATCTGCTCCAGGACCTCACCGCGATCGAGGATCTCGAGCGGATCCGTTTGCTTTTCGCCGATCTCGAAACAAAGAAGGACGTGATCGAATTGTTGAGCCGGGCCGAAGGCGGCGACGGCGTCCGGATTTTCATCGGCTCGGAAAACAAGCTCTTCTCGTTGTCGGGCTCCTCGATGATCGCCGCGCCGTTTCATGACCGGGACCAGCGCATCGTCGGCGTGCTTGGCGTGATCGGTCCGACGCGGCTCAATTACGCACGGATCGTGCCCATGGTGGATTTTACGTCCAAGGCCGTCGCGCGGCTGCTGCAATCGCGCCAGGCGGGGTGACTTTACTCAGAATCGGCGGTTCTCCGCGGCCGGGCGTTTTTCCGGCATGGTGGCGATCACAAGCGGCGGCCTGGTGCCGGCCGCGATCGTCCGCGCGGACTCGGCATGCGGGTCATCGAGACAATCTGGGCCGCAGAGCCATGCTCGGGAGAAGATTCAGGGGAGATCCTCGTGCGTCGAAGGCCTTCTCGTTATCGACGATCTGGCCGGTACCGGCGCGAAGGTAAAAATCGTCCGCGCGACCTTGCCCAAGGCGCATGTCGCGACGGTCTATGCCAAGCCGCTGGCAAGGGTCCCTCGCGGCCCTTCGCCGCTACCTTCATTACCGGGGTTTCGCAGGACACCTGATCTATTTCCCCTGGGACCTGGGCTTGAGTTTTCAGGCGCCGGTCGCCGGGTCTGACCAAGGCTGACGATATTAGTCAGCCTTGCCGCGCGCGGACCTAAACGGCATTTGTCTGCCGGTGCTTGCGCCGTGACAAAGACCGAGGCCAGAATTTTCTTGGTCGAATCTGAGGTCAAGCCTATAAGAATCAAGGTTATGCGGGCGTGGCGAAATTGGTAGACGCAACGGACTTGAACGCAATTTGAGTGCTCTCCGGGAAACCGGAGAAGTAGAACTGCCCAAAGTCGGGGGAACCTCGCAAGTGGCAATCCCGAGCCAAGCCCGCCGGACGAACGTCCGGCGGGAAGGTGTAGAGGCTAGACGGGCAGCACCTACAGCGGACGCCTTCACCGGGCGAACGCCAAGGTGAAGGGATAGTCCAGACCACAAACTCGCCTTCGCGCGGACGCGCGAGGCGAGGCGGCGAAAGCCGAAGATGGTAAGAAAATCCGTAGGGCCGAAAGGCCTGTGCCGGTTCGAGTCCGGCCGCCCGCACCAATTTTGCTTCATTGGTTTTCAGCAACATTTGTTTGGGCAGCGGGATATGGCAACCCTTCAGCAACAGATAGCAGCAAAGTTTCTTACGAAGCTCGCGGAATCCAACCACGTGGATGCCAAGATAATCGACCAGCTCCGAGAACTACTTGCGCACAATAAGGAGCTGAAGGCTGATGAGCTAGTGAAGATCTTTTCGCTTTCCACCGGCGGGGATCTCAAATGATCAAGCTCGAGTCCGCCCACATTGAAGAAGTGAGAGGCATTCGAAAGCTCGATCTCAATTTCAAAAGGGAGAAGTTCGCGATTTCAGGCCCGAATGGGTCGGGCAAGAGCGGCGTCATCGACGCGATTGAATTCGGGCTCACCGGGCATATCGGAAGACTCACTGGAAGCGGAACTAAGGGGCTCTCTGTTTCGGAACACGGTCCTCACGTCGATAAGACGAGGTTTCCCGACGCGGCGTTCATCGAACTGCAGGTATTTCTTACCGAGATCGGAAAATCGGCGACGATCACACGAAAGATCACGTCCCCGCAGAAGCCCAAGATCGAGCCCGCTGACGATGACGTGAAGGCTGCTCTCGCGGAAATCGCTGACCATCCGGAAATCACGCTTTCGCGCCGCGACATTCTCCGCTTTATCCTCGTCGAGCCGACCAAACGCTCCGAGGAAATTCAAACCATTCTCAAGCTCGATGATATTGGCAGACCAGGAGTGTGTTAAACACGGTCCAGAACAAGCTCCAGAACGCGTACCGAACTACAACTGCGCAGGTAGCGTCCGACCGGAATACCCTGCAACGGCACCTTCAAATCCCGACGCTACGCGCGGAGGATTTACTGGAAGCCGTCAACAAGCGGCGGAAAGTGCTCAATCTGCCGGAAATTGCGGAGCTGACTGCAGATATAAGGCTCGACGCTGGGCTTTCGGAAACGGCCAAGACGCCGGAGTTCAACAAGGAAACAGCGCTTCGAGATTTAAGGGCACTCTCCAACGCAGCGAAGGGATTCCCGGATCTCGCAAAGACAGAGGCGGCCGGGATCGTTGCCGATCTCTCGAAACTTGAGGTTGATCCGGCGCTTCTTGCCGCCTTGCAGCGACGCTCGTTCATCGAGAAGGGACTTGATCTCGTCGAGGGACCCGAATGTCCCCTCTGCGACACCCGGTGGGAGGACGAGCAACACCTCCGCGACCACCTGCAAGCGAAGTTGGAAAAGTCGGAGTCGGCCCGAAAGCTTCAGGAGTGCATGGTGAACAACGGTACGGCGATCGCCAAGGAGGCCATCCGAGTAGCCGGCCTCCTGACGCCGATCCAGAGGCTCGCGGAAGGGCATGGGGACGGCGGGTTCCCGCAGCTTTTGACCGTCTGGAAGTCCGATCTAGAAGCACTGAAGGTCAAGCTCGCGACCGTGGAAGGGCTGGCAGGCCTAAAGGACCGGCTAACAGGTGGCTGGCTGGAAATACCAAAGGCATTCCCCAAGAGCCTGGAAGATCTCAGTGAGAATTTAAACGCCAAGCCCGACCAGACGGCAACTCTCAATGCGCAGACGTTCCTGACGGCTGCACAGCTTCGCCTTGGTGACTATCGGGTGGCCATGAAAAAGAACAAGGCGGCGGAGATCGCATGGACTTCCGCAAAGGCGGCCTACGACACCTACTGCAGCGTCCTGGAGGATGGGCTGAATACGCTCTACGACGAGGTGCAGGAAGACTTCAGCACGTTCTATCGCGCGATTAACGAAGACGACGAAAGCAGGTTCACCGCGAAGCTCACCCCGAGTGAAGGCAAGCTAGATCTCGATGTCAACTTCTACGAGCGCGGTCTTTTCCCGCCCGGCGCCTACCACAGCGAGGGCCATCAGGACGGCATGGGCGTCTGCCTTTATCTCGCGCTCATGAAGCGGCTTTTCGCGAGTCGATTCACATTCGCGCTTCTTGACGACGTGGTTATGTCCGTCGATGCGGGACACCGCTACCAGTTCTGCAAGCTATTAAAGACCCACTTCCCCGACACGCAATTCATTATCACAACGCATGACCGTTTGTGGGCCGAGCAGATGAAGTCGGCCGGTCTTGTCACCGCCAAGACGTCCATCGCTTTCCATAGCTGGACGATCGACACCGGTCCGCTGGTCGAATCGAACCAGGAGATTTGGGACGAGATCGCGGCTGCGCTCGGGAAGGGAAAGGTCGAGGTCGCAGCCGCCGCGCTCCGTCACCATCTTGAGTACGTCTCCCGCCATCTCGCCGACCAGCTCGGCGCGACTCCCCCGTTCCGCGCAGACGGCAACTATGAGCTCGGAGAGCTCCTCCCAAACGTTTTGGCACGCATGAAGTCTCTGTTTGGCAAGGCGGCGGATGCAGCACAATCATGGGGAAACGATGCTGACAAAGAAGCTGCCACGAAGCGGAAAGCCCGCTTTTCCACCTCTGCCGGCGCATCGAATGTCGAGAATTGGGCAATCAACAAGGCAGTTCACTACAACGAGTGGGCCAACTTCGGAAAGAAGGATTTCGAGCCGGTTGTCACTGCATTCAAAGAGCTTCTCGGATGTTTTCGTTGCGAAAATTGTGATTCCTGGGTTTATGTCACGCCGCGTGGAACTCCCGAGTGTCTACGCTGCGCTTGCAGTGCGATCAGTCTCAACCTGAAGCCAAAATCGAACTAGGCTCCCGTCGATGCGGATCGTGGCAGGGATCTAGGTTAGCCGTAGATCATCGCCAATTCTCGCTACGGAATCCTGGACAATGTCACAAAAGATCAATGGTCTAATACCAACCGCCCTAAATCTTGACCTGTGCCCAGTCTCAGGTTCCGATTGAGGCGATGACCTCGGATTTGGTCATGAGGGCGTTCCAGGCCTCGCAACAAGCGTCGAGGATCGCCTCGTAGGTGTCCCAGACGCAGTGGCTGAGCAAGTTGCTGCGCAGATAGTCCCAGATGTTTTCGACTGAGTTCAGCTCCGGCGCGTAGGGTGGAAGCGGGATGAGCACGATATTCTCTGGCACGATGAGTTGTGGCGAACCGTGCCAGCCGGCACCATCGAGGATCAGCAGGGCGATGGCACTGACGCTGACGCATTGGCTAATTTCGGCCAGATGTTTGTTCATCGCCTCGATGCTGACGGTCGGCATGACCAACGCGGCGCCGGTGCCGCGCGCCGGGCAGATGGCGCCGAACAGGTAGGCCCAGGTGAACCGCCGGTCGCGCCGGATGCGCGGACGTGTGCCGCGCTTGGCCCAGATGCGGGTCAGCGTGCCTTGCTGGC
>JBAUNU010000236.1:0-3683 GCA_049579405.1 Methylocella sp. | reverse complement strand
TCGATTTCGATTTCATTGACCACGCGCTGCGCATCGACACCAGCGACGGCCCTCGATGGCAGATGCCGCTTCATGCGAAGCCGGTGGCGGATTTCCATGCGGCGGTCATGGCAGCACTCTCCGATGTCGGCATAGAAGTGCACATCGATGAGGTTCCCAACGAATTGCCTGACCCGATCCGCTTCAGCGAGGACCGGGTGCACGCCGCGTACGATGCCGAATATGCACAACGCTTCTGGCGGGTGCTCGTTCAGGCCGATCGCGTGTTCAAGGCATTCCGCACGCGCTTTATCGGCAAGTGCAGCCCCGTGCACTTTTTCTGGGGCAGTTTCGACCTCGCGGTGACGCGCTTCTCCGGCCGCCGCGCGCCACGGCATCCGGGAGGAGTTCCGAACCTTTCGGACGACGTTGCCTGCGAGGCCTATTCGCATGAGGTGAGCAGCGCAGGCTTTTGGCCCGGCGGCGGCGCCATCGATTATCCGGCCTTCTATTCCTACGCTTATCCGATGACGGAGGGTTTTCGCTCGGCTCCCGTCCGGCCGGAGGCTGCCTTCTTCAGCCAGGAACTCCGCGAGTTCCTATTGCCCTACGATGCGGTGCGAACAGCCGCGTCGCCGGATACAGCGCTCCTGGACTTTCTGCAAAGCACCTATGAGGCCGCCGCCGATGCGGGCAGTTGGGATCGCGCAGCACTCGAATGCGAGCCCGGAATTCCGGGTGTGCCCCGTGCCATTTTGTAGAGCCCGAACGGCTTGACGGGAGCAAAATATCCAAGCGGAGGCCCACAGGCCAACGCTCCAGCGGATCGGCCCATTGCCCTGACCGGATTTTGAGGCCGCGCCGCAAGTTCTCCGTGCTGACTGCGGGGCTTAGGAAGTCGCGGAACCACGCAGCCAATGATCAGTTTCGGACGGGCCCCCTGCGATGAAGGCGTCATCCGCGCCGCGGCGGAAACGTCCGGCTGCGCCGCGCGCGCCCGGCCATGGGTATTGGCCATGACCATCCTGGGCTCGAGCATGGCTTTCATCGACGGTTCCGTGGTCACTGTGGCTCTGCCGGCCATTCAAGCGGATCTGGCCACGTCCGTCGCAGGCGCGCAGTGGGTCGCCAACGCTTACATGCTGATGCTCGGCGCGCTGATCCTGGCCGGCGGCTCGGCCGGGGATCGCTTTGGCCGGCGGCGCGTTTTCGCGCTCGGTGTCGCCATCTTCACGGCGGCCTCCGTCGCCTGCGGATTGGCGCCGAATATCGCAGCTCTGATCGCCGCGCGGGCGGCGCAGGGCGTCGGAGGCGCGCTTCTAGTCCCCGGCAGCCTTGCAATCATTAGCGCAGCCTTCCCGGCAGACGAACGCGGCAAAGCGATCGGCACCTGGGCCGGATTTTCGGCCCTCACCACGGCTGCCGGACCGATCCTCGGGGGCTGGCTGGTGGACGCCCTGTCTTGGCGCGCGATTTTCTTCATCAATCTGCCGATTGCCCTGCTCACGCTCAGCTTGGCGTTTTGGCAGGTGCCTGAGAGCCACGACGCCAGGGGTGATGGGACCGGGGACTGGCAGGGCACCCTTTTAGCGGTGCTCGGGCTTGCGGGATTGGCCTATGGTTTTACCGCGGCGTCTGATCTCGGTTGGATGTACCCCATCGTCCCCGGTGTCCTGCTCGGGAGCGGTCTCGTACTCGCCCTTTTCGTCTGGCACGAGGCGCGTGCATCATCCCCCATGATGCCGCTCGGCCTGTTCCGATCCGCTGTTTTTAGCGGCGCCAACGCGATGACCTTGCTGCTCTACTTCGCACTGAGCGGCGTCCTGTTCTTCCTGCCCTTCAACCTCATTCGGATCCAAGGCTATTCGGCGACGCTCGCGGGCGCCGCGTTCCTCCCCTTCACTCTGATCATGGGCGGGCTGTCGCGCTGGTCCGGTGGGCTCGTCCACCGTTACGGCGCGCGAAAGCCGCTTACGATCGGCCCTGTCATCGTGGCCGCCGGGTCAGCCCTGTTCGCGCTCCCCGGCATCGGCGGATCCTATTGGACGACATTCTTCCCGGCTATGGTGGTGCTCGGTCTAGGCATGGCCGTCAGTGTGGCCCCGCTGACCACGACCGTCATGAGCGCGGCCGGGATCCACCATGCGGGCACGGCATCGGGCATCAACAACGCCATCTCCCGGATTGCCGGCATGCTCGCCATCGCGCTCCTCGGCGCGCTCGCCGTCGGCGTATTCGGCGCGACGATCGACAGGCGCTTGGCCGAATTGCGCGAGCCGCCCGAAATTCGGCGCGCTTTGAATGCGGAGGTGCCAAAGTTTGCCGAGGCGACGGTGCCTCCTCAGATCGAGGGAGAGCAACGGCGGATGCTCGAGAAGGTCCTGGACGAGTCCTTCGTGCTGAGCTTTCGGGTTGCGATGCTCGTCGCGGCTGGTCTCGCCCTGGCGAGCGCGCAGTGTGCCTTCCTGATGATCGGCCCGCAACGCAGGAATCCCCCAGTCGATTAGAAGTCACATGCATGCTCTGGTGGGCGCTTGAGGTGCTCGCGACGATACGGTGCCGACGCAAAATCATTTGCTGCTTTGGCCTTGAATTGCATGGATCGAGGCCTGGCCTGCAGATCCCCAGGCATCGAGCTTAGCCAGAGATAACGCGTGGAGTTGATTCTTGACGGATAATCCCCTTATTTCTCCGGTGAGATCGCTCGATCCATTGGCCTTTTCCCGTGAACCCAGCCTGTCTGTTTCATCCTGCGGTCGCCGCCTGGTTCGATCATAGCTTCGCGGCGCCCACCGCAGCGCAGGCGGAGGCGTGGCCGGCAATCCACGCGGGCCAGCATGTGCTGATCGCCGCTCCGACGGGATCCGGCAAGACTCTCGCCGCTTTTCTCGCGGCGATCGATGGGCTGGTGCGGCAGGGACTGGCGGGTGATCTGAGGAACGAGACTCAGATCGTCTACGTGTCGCCGCTCAAGGCGTTGTCGAACGACATCCGGAAAAACCTCGAAGCGCCGCTTGCCGGCATCGGCGGGACGTTGCGGGCGCAAGGCTTGCCCAGCGTCGACATCCGTACCGTTGTGCGCACCGGCGACACGCCGTCGCGCGAGCGCGAACGCATGCGCCGCTGCCCGCCGCACATCGTCGTCACGACGCCTGAGTCGCTCTACATCCTGCTTGGCTCCGATGCCGGCCGCACGATGCTCGCCACCTCGCGGACCGTGATCGTCGATGAGATCCACGCCCTCGCGCCGAACAAGCGAGGCGCCCATTTGGCGGTTTCGCTGGAGCGTTTGGCCGCACTCTGCGGCGATCGCTTGCTGCGCATCGGCCTGTCGGCGACCCAGAAGCCGATCGAGGAGGTGGCGCGTTTTTTGGTCGGCGCCGGCTCGGATGGCGCGCCGGGCATCACATGCCGGATCATCGACACCGGCCACCAGCGGACGCGCGACCTCGCCCTCGAAGTCCCCGCCTCGCCGCTCGAAGCGGTGATGTCGGGCGAGGTCTGGGAGCAGGTCTATGACCGATTGGCCGAGCTGATCGCGGCGCACCGCACCACGCTGATCTTCGTGAACACGCGCCGCATGGCCGAGCGGGCAACACGCCAACTCTCGCAGCGGCTCGGGGAAAGTCAGGTGACGGCGCATCACGGCAGTCTCGCCAAGGAACAACGGCTGGACGCCGAACAGCGCCTCAAGCGCGGCACGC